>DAOTAC010000001.1:0-25374 GCA_035382325.1 Bacillota bacterium
AACATCATTGTCATGGTGGACGAAGCCCACAGGACGCAGTATGACATCCTGGCAATGAACATGAGAAATGCCCTGCCCAACGCCGCCTTCATCGCTTTCACCGGCACACCGCTCATGGCTGGCGAAGAACGCACCCGCGAGGTCTTCGGCGATTACGTGAGCGTATACAACTTCGCTCAGTCCGTTGAGGATAGCGCCACTGTCCCCCTGTACTATGAGAACCGCATACCCAGGCTCCAGCTGACCAACGAGGCGCTCAACGACGACCTAAATGAACTGCTTGACAGTGCTGCTCTCGATGAGGAACAAGAGAAGAAGCTGGAGCGGGAGTTCGCCCGCCAGTACCACCTGATCACCAGGGATGACAGGCTCGAAGCTATCGCAGAGGACATAGTGGCCCACTTCATGGGCAGAGGCGATATGGGCAAGGCCATGGTGGTGTCAGTAGACAAGGCTACCGCTGTGCGGATGTACGATAAAGTGGGCAAGTACTGGCGGCAGTATCTGGATGAACTCAGGGCCGAATACCGGCGCTCATCAGGCCAAAAGCGCGATACGCTGGCGGAGCGGGTCAAGTTCATGGAGGAGACAGACATGGCCGTCGTGGTGTCGAGCGCTCAGAACGAAGTAGAGGACTTCGCCGCCAAGGGCCTGGACATCTTGACTCACCGTAAGCGCATGATCAATGAGCAACTGGACACCAAGTTCAAGAACCCTGACGATCCGCTGCGCATCGTATTCGTGTGCGCTATGTGGATCACCGGCTTTGACGTGCCATGCCTGTCTACCATCTACCTAGACAAGCCGATGAAGAACCACACGTTAATGCAGACGATTGCCAGGGCCAACAGAGTGTTCAAAGACAAGACCAATGGCCTCATTGTGGACTACATAGGCATCTTCCGAGATCTCCAGCGGGCGCTCGCTATCTACGGCACCGCGCAGGGCGGCGCTGCCGGCGAAGGGGACATGCCAATCAAGGACAAGGATGAACTCGTAGGGGCGCTTGGGACGGCTCTGGAAGAGGCCGAGAAACACTGCCGAAGATTCAACGTGGACCCGGAGGTCATCCTCGCCTCGCAGGGCAACGAATGTGCGGCGTTGATCGCAGATGCGGCAGACTCTCTGCTCGAGACCGAGGAATCCAGGAAGGAATACATGTCGCTTGCCGGCGATGCCATCAAGCTGTACAAGGCCATACTGCCTGACCCAAGGGCATCCGAATTCCAGGCCAGAGTCACGCTTCTTGCTGTACTCGTAGCCAGAATTCGCTCGTTAGCCCCTCAAACCGACATTTCGCAGGTCATGGAAGGGGTCAATGCGTTGCTTGACGACTCCATAGCCACCGACGGCTACCGGATTAGCGATCCTGTGTCAGTAGTCGACCTGAGCCAGATCGATTTCGAGGCTCTCAGGAAGAAGTTCGATGAGGGACGGAAACGGACCATCGCTGAACAACTCAAAGGGGCCATCAACAGCAAATTGCAGAAGATGGTTCGGCTCAATAAGTCCCGTACGGATTTTGCGGACAAATTCCAGAAGCTCATAGACGACTACAATGCCGCATGCCTCGCAGGAAATCCCGACATCGACGACTTCTTCGGCAAGCTTGTGGAGTTCACCAAAGAGCTGGACGCGGAGGAGAGACGCGGCATCGCCGAGCAGCTATCAGAAGAGGAGCTCGCGATGTTCGACATCTTGACCAAGCCTCATATAAACCTTGACGAGAAGGAGAAGAGCCAGGTCAAGCAGGTAGCTCGGGATCTTCTCGAAACCCTTAAGACAAGCAAGCTCGTGCTGGATTGGCGCAAGCGTCAGCAATCCAGGGCCCAGGTTAGGCAGGCCATAGACATCAAGCTCGACGAGCTTCCGAGATGCTACACCAAAGAGATCTACAGGCAGAAGTGTGATGACGTCTTCCGCCACGTGTACGACTCGTACTACGGAGCTGGGCAGAGCATATATAGCCAGGCTGGGTAGCGTGGGTTGCGCTGGAGACCGGCGCGAGCCTGCATCCGGGTCCTTCTTGCCACAGTGCGGGTACAATGTAGCAGTACACAAGATCTGGCTGCCGAGGAGGAGATCACAATGACCGTAAAGAGGGAATTCCCCATATTGGAGTTTGACCCCGCCTCGCCGGCGAAGATCCAGCCTTCCAACATCATCAGAAAACGTAATGTGCCAAAGCATTGCGTGATTACGTTTTTCGGTGACGTTATTGGGAGAATGCTTAGTGAGGGAAGACTAAGCAAAATCGCGGAGTTTCATACAGCAACAGTCATATTGCCTATCTATCGCACCGAGTATAGCGGAAAACCTATCGGGATTGTGCAGGGTTATCTGGGAGCAGCAGGTTCCGGCGGGCAACTTGAAGAGCTAATCGCCATGGGATTTGAGAGATTTATCGTATGTGGTGCTGCCGGGGTATTGCAAAAGGGCGTTCAAGTAGGTCATCTGGTTGTTCCATATTCAGCAATCAGGGACGAAGGCCTTTCATATCACTACCTAGAGCCGTCTAGGGAAGTCGAATGTAGCAAGCAAGCGCTGAAATGCATTACCGATTATCTGGAGATCAACCGCATTCCATTCATCAAAGCCAAAACGTGGACTACCGATGCGTTTTACCGTGAAACAGAAGACAAAATAGCCTTGCGCATTTCTGAGGGATGCGTGACTGTAGAAATGGAAGCCGCAGCATTTTTCGCAGTATCGAAATTCAGAAATGTTGTGCTCGGACAGATTCTTCATGGCGGAGATGATCTGAGTGGCATTGAATGGGATGCAAGGAATTGGGCGAGTAGGGAAGACATCAGGGCCAATCTAGTCGATTTGTCCATAGCCATTTGCCTGGAGCTATAGATCACCTGATAGCCGTGAAGGGAGAAAAGCCATCGATCAAGATTGGCGGCCGGGCACACTCACTCATGCTCCACGGGCTGCATAGGGACGGTCGCGGACTCGCGTACACACGATTAACTTCCCCCCTCATACGTGCTACATTATCAATGTATCTATGATTCTGGCCTGCTCAAACAGCTTGTGCTGCCAGTAGCCCCGGGGGGCCGTCTATGTGAAAAGACTTGCGGTATACATGAAGCCTTACATTGTCTTCTTTCTTGTTGCGCCTGTCTTTAAGGCCATTGAGGCATCGGCTGAACTGCTTCAGCCCAAGATCATGACCACTACGGTGAATGCGGGCATCATAGCAGGCGATGTTAGTGTCATCTGGCGAAATGGGCTGCTTATGCTGGGTGTCGCGCTGGTGGGGATTGCGGGCGGCGTCGGTGCATGTTGGTTTGCCGCCAAGTCGTCGCAGGGGTTCGGCGCTGATCTGCGGCGTGCGGTGTTTCAAAAGGTTCAGAGCTTCTCCTTTTCTGACCTCGACCGGTTCTCCACGGGCTCACTCGTCACACGTCTCACCAATGACATCACCCAGTTGGAGAATACGTCCCTCATGATGCAGCGGATCATGGTTAGGGCGCCCCTACTCTGCATAGGCGCGATCATCATGACCATCTCGATCCAGCCTCGTCTTGCTGTGGCGCTTGTGTCAATGGCAGTGGCGCTGCTATGTGCTGTTCTTTTTATTATGGGCCGGGCGTTTCCCCTGTTCGGCCAGGTGCAGCAGTGCCTGGACGCTGTCAATACTACGATGCAGGAGAACCTTGCCGGGATGCGTACGGTCAAATCGTTCGTCCGAGCCGGCTTCGAAGTCGAGCGCTTCGACCGCGTCAATGAGCGGCTCTACAACACGAGTGTCGCTGCGGGCAGGGTGATGGCATTTAGCCAGCCTACGGTGTATTTCGGTATGAACATTGCGGCCCTGATAGTCCTGTGGCGGGGCGGCCGCCTGGTTGCCGGCCGCGAGATGGAAGTCGGCCAGATCATGGCGGTCATGCAGTACATCACTCAGATTCTCTTCTCCCTGTCGATGCTTGGATTCCTCCTGATCAACCTGGTCCGGGCCCGCGCGTCGGCCCTTCGCGTCATCGAAGTCCTCGAAGTAGAGCCCAAGATACGGAGCAGCCCGGAGGCCCGCCGCGATGCGTGTGTCACCCGGGGTGAGGTGGAGTTTCGCAATGTCACGTTTAGGTACCCAGGCGCCGTCGGAGATCCGGTCCTCAGCGGTGTCTCGTTTCATCTACGCCCCGGCGAGACCCTTGGCGTGCTCGGCGGAACCGGCTCGGGCAAGTCGACACTTGTCCACTTAATACCGCGTCTGTACGATGTAACGAATGGCCAGCTCCTGGTGGACGGGGTAGATGTGCGCGATTACGTCCTGGAGAGTCTGCGGGCCGGCATAGGCATGGTGCTGCAGGACACGGTGCTCTTCTCCGGGACGATAGAGGACAACTTGCGGTGGGGAGCGCCTGACGCGTCCTGCGAAAGCCTTCAAAAGGCCGCCTCACAGGCACAGGCCACGCAGTTCATCGACAAGATGCCGCTGGGATATGGAAGCCCGATAGGGCAGCGGGGAGCCGGGCTCTCAGGCGGCCAGCGCCAACGCCTATCCATCGCCCGGGCGCTGGTGAAGAACCCGTCCATACTGATACTCGACGATGCCACCAGCGCAGTCGATACCCGCACTGAAGTAGCATTGCGCCAGGCACTCCGCGAAGAGCGGCGGGCGGCGACGACAATCATTATAGCCCAGCGCGTGACCAGCGTGATGGGTGCAGACCGGATACTGGTGCTCGAAAACGGGCGGGTCTCCGCCATAGGCCGCCACGAGGAGTTGCTTGAGTCCTGCCCCGCGTATCGCGAACTGTGCCGACTTCAGCTGGGAACGGAGGCGGTGTGAGATGAGCGGGAGCACACCTAGGGAAGGCTCTGATCGGCGCCCCGGCGAATTTGGCCCGCAAGTAGGCTCCCAGCTAGGCCCCAGGTTTGGTTCCCGAGCCAGCCGCCTCGGACCTGTATCGAAACCTAAGGACATTGGGGCCGTCCTGGCTCACCTGTGGGTTTACCTGAGGCAGCAACGACGCACTCTGGCGCTGGTGTTTGCGGCTACATTAGTCAGCTCGCTAGTATCGATATTTGGGCCTCGTCTTATTGGAACCGCCATTGATCCGTACGTCCTGGACGGCGATCTTCTAGGGCTGAGCCGGATACTCATCCTCCTTTCTGCGATGTACGCGTCGAGCTCTCTCGCGTCTTGGGTCCAGCAGACCTGCATGGTGGGGTTGTCGAACCGAGCCCTCCGCGAGATGCGGCACGACCTGTTCGCCAAGGTACAGGCACTTCCCCTGTCTTTTTTCGACAGCGCAACCCATGGCGATCTCATGAGCCGGCTCGCCAACGACGTCGATACTGTGGGCATGGCGCTAGGCCAGCCCATCGTTCAGCTCTTTTCGTCGGTGGTAAGCATCTCGGGAACGCTGATCATTATGTTCTCGATGAGCGTGTGGATGGCACTGACTGTGCTGGCAATGGTCCCGGTGACTTTGCTAGTCACCACCAAGGTGGCGGGCTGGTCAAGGAAGCTCTACAGACGCCGTCAGGAGGCTCTGGGCGAGATCAACGGATACATCGAAGAGATGGTGACAGGCGCCCGGGTCGTCAAGGTATTCGGCCGTGAGGACGACGCATGCGCCGCATTCAATGACAAGAGCGAGCGGTTACGGGACATCGCCTACAGGACTGAACTCGTGTCCGGCATGTTCATGCCAGCTATGCACCTGCTCGACAATTTGAGTTTCGCAGTGGTGGCTCTCATTGGAGCACTGCTGGCAGCGAACGGGATCATTCATCTCGGGATCGTCGCGTCCTTCATAATATACTCGCGCCAGTTCATGCAACCCGTCCGGGATTTATCGAACCAGTGGAACACCTTTCAGTCCGGCCTGGCAGGCGCGGAGCGCGTGTTCGAGATCATGGATACCGAGTCCGAAGCCGACGCCCCGGGCGCAAACGACCTGCGTCTGCCGGTTTCGGGCCACGTCGAGTTTGAACGCGTATCGTTTGGCTATAAGCCGGGCGTGCCTGTACTGACCGACATATCACTGGAGGCCAAACCGGGTCAGACCATCGCGCTGGTGGGCGCCACAGGCTCAGGAAAGACAACCATCATCAGCTTGCTGTCACGTTTCTACGACATAGAAGAAGGACACATATACGTAGACGGCGTGGATGTCCGGGAAATCCGCAGGGAATCCCTGCGCCGCGCTCTCGGCATTGTTCTGCAGGACTCCCAGCTCTTTTCGGGGACCGTGCGGGAGAACATACGCTACGGGCGCCCGGACGCCTCCGACGCCGATGTCGAAAAAGCCGCGGAGCTGGCGCTTGCGGATCCGTTCATTCGTCGAATGCCTGAAGGCTACGATTCTGTGCTCACCGCCGACGGAGGCAATCTCAGCCACGGACAGCGCCAGTTGCTCTGCATCGCCCGCGCAGTGCTGGCAGACCCGGCCATACTCATACTCGACGAAGCTACCTCGAGTGTGGACACCCGGACCGAACTGAGGATACAGCAAGCCATCCTCCGGTTGATGCGTGGCCGCACGAGTTTCGTCATCGCACACCGACTGTCCACCATTCAAGGCGCCGACCAGATACTCGTCATCGACCACGGCCGCATAGTCGAGCGCGGCGCCCATGACGAGTTGCTGGCCAGGGGCGGCGCATACGCCCGGCTCCATGAAAGCCAGTTCCACGTCGCTGCGCAGCCCGCAATGGGTCATGGCATATTTGAGTCAGTGTAGCGACACAAGCCGCGGCACTTGCTGAGCAGGGCTTTGCGCGACCGTATGGAAAATCGTACGGCCTTTCCACCAGCCTGATGGAAAACCAGACGGTTCGGCACGGCCGGGCCAAATCGGGGGAGGATTGGGGATCGCAGGGCCCTAGGGTGGCGGTTCGCCACGGCCTGCTATCAAGGCGCCGTGTCCTTATGCCGGTTCTAGCTGCGCATTCGATAATCACTAATAGTCTGGAAAAGAGGAGCCCTACTGTCGGTTGCGTTCGGAGAAGCCCATGTGTTCAGAACCGTTGGGTTTCCCATACGGTCTCGCAAGAAGCGGTGCGGAAAACCAACAGGTGGTGGGGCTGGCTGGCAAACACAGGGGAACTGCAGGTACAGCCCGCCTTTGCCAGATGAACTGCCATGATTCGAGGAGACTGCGAGGTACTTGAAGGCAGGATCCGTGAGGAGCTTGACAACATCGGATCATCCCTGAAGACTGAGGGCGGCGTTGTCAGCATTGGCGTCGGCGTCGGCGCCGGCGGGCCTATTCGCCCCTGCCATGAGCAGCCCGAGTTCCTCCAGCGAGACGCTGTCGGCCTCCACGACGGCGACTATTTTGCCTTCGTAGATCACAGCTATCCTATCAGACAAGTTGAGGATTTCGTCTAGTTCCTCCGAAATGAGGAGTATCCCGCCTCCCGAGTCGCGCACGTCGAGCAGGCGTCGGTGGACGTACTCGGTGGCCGCGATATCCAGGCCGCGCGTGGGATAGCACGCTAGCAACACAGCAGGCTTCCGCGTTATGTCGCGGGCTAGGATAACCTTCTGGATGTTGCCTCCCGATAGGCTGCCGGCGCGCGTTTCTACGCTGGGGGTCCTGACATCAAACGTCTCCACGGTCTTGCGCGACCAGTTCCGGATCACGTCGTTCTGCAGGAAAATCCAGCGGGCGAATGGAGGCCTATGGTGGTCTTTGAGAATCAGATTCTCCTCTACCGAAAACGACTGGATGATGCCGAAACTGAGCCTATCTTCCGGTACGTAGCCGAGACCGGCGTCGATCATCGCTGCCGGCGAAGCGCCGGTAAGGTCATGGCCGCGCAGGCGCACTTTGCCGCGACTCACCCGGCGAAGGCCGGTCATGATCTCAGCCAGTTCTCTCTGGCCATTGCCAGACACTCCGGCAAGCCCCAGGATCTCACCTTCCCGCACCGCAAGCGATAGGCCCTTCAGTGCAGGGAGGCCATTGTCGGCGTCGGCCCAGACTTGGTCCAGTTCCAACACGGGTTGCCCGTGCGAGGCTTCTCCAGTGCGCTTGGCAGCTTCAATCTTGCGTCCTACCATCATCGTCGCCAAGGACTCCGGGCTGGCCTGTGAGGTCGGCACGGTTCCGACCACAGCGCCTGCCCGGAGCACTGTTACGCGGTCGCTTACCGCCATGACTTCGTTCATCTTGTGGCTTATGAAGACCAGTGACTTCCCGGCCTGGGCCATTCCGCGGAGTATGGCTATGAGCTCGCCCGCCTCCTGCGGCGTCAGCACCGCAGTGGGTTCGTCTAGGATGAGCAACTCGGCGCCGCGGTACAGCGCTTTGATGATCTCTACGCGCTGTTGCTCGCCCACCGACAACTGCCATACGGGCGCGTCGGGCCTGATTCTGAAACCGTATTCGTCGCCCAGCTCCACAATGCGCTGTGACGCGGTGTCGAGATCGAGAAGGGGGCCTCTCGCCGATTGCAGGCCGAGCACGACGTTTTCGACCACAGTGAGGCTGGGGAC
Source organism: Bacillota bacterium (assembly GCA_035382325.1). Taxonomy (GTDB): domain Bacteria; phylum Bacillota; class DTU025; order DTU025; family DTU025; genus UBA5389. The sequence goes on from DAOTAC010000001.1 coordinate 8,462, forward strand.
GAGCATGAAGTGCTGGTGTACCATGCCGATGCCCAGGGCTATAGCATCACGCGGAGAGTTGATCGTCACTGCCTCTCCGTTGACCAGTATCTGCCCGGAGTCGGGTCGATACAGCCCGTATAGCACTTTCATCAACGTGGTCTTGCCCGCGCCGTTCTCGCCTAGAAGCGCAAGCACCTCACCGGAGTTGATATCGAGGTCAACGCAATCGTTGGCCCGAACCCCGGGGAAGGTCTTCGTTATCTGGCGCATCTTCACGTGTTTGATGCGAGGCCCCGATGTCGATCCCATGAATATCGCACTCCTCAACCGCTTGCTGGGCTACTAGAACCGCCTGCTGAGCTACTGCAACCGCTTACCGGATATTACTTGCCTCCAGCCTTGGGCAGTTCCACTTTGAGCTTGCCGGAGATGATGTCTTGCTTGGCCTTCTCTACGCGGTCAAGCACGGCCTTGGGTATCTTGTTTGTTAGTTTCGGGTTGAAACGCAGCTCCAGGGTACCGTCGGCAAAGGTCAGCGTAAGGTGTTTTCCGCCCAGGATTCCCTGGGCACGATAGTTGATCATATCCTTGACGACTTTCTCCCAGTGGTACACCTGCGCCGCGAGAACATGATCGGGCGCGAGGGAAGCCTGGTCCATGTCGGTGGACATCCAGTACACGCCGGACCTTTCGGCCACTGCGCGAGCGGCTCCCACTGCCTGCTGAGACGATCCCGTCAGCACGTCGGCTTTGGCGTCCATGTGGACCTTAGCTAGCTCGCCGGCGCCGACTATGTCGCCGAAAGAACCGGTGTAGGCTATGCGCACTTTCACATTGGGATTCCCCGCAGCCACGCCTTGCTGGAAGCCGTAGTTATACTTGATCGCATCACCCGACTCCACCGGGCCGACGATTCCCACAACGCCTGTCTTTGACATCAAGGCGGCGACCATGCCGAGAAGATACGCGCCCTCCTGGGCCTGGGGGTCGTATGCGAAAATGTTGGGCGCGGTGGTGAACCCGGTTCCATAGGCGAAAGTGGTCTTGGGGAAGTCGGGAGCAAGTTCCATGAGCACGCTCTGATACTGAGCGCCATGAGCGATAATGATGTCGAATCCCTGGTCAGCATATTGCCGGATTGCGGCGCCCGCGTCCACAGGGTTGCCCATCCGTTCGCTCGTAACAAACTCCAGCTTGTCGGCGCCCATCTCCTTCTGGACAGCCTTGAGTCCTTCGTACATCGACTGGCTCCATGCCATGTCGTCGATGGTGCTCGCCATGAGCATGGCGATGCGGATCTTCTTAGCGGGGGCGCCGTAGCCGTAGCCCGCCCCGAAGACCATGAGTGTCGCCAAAGCTAGAAACGCTACGAGAACTATGCGGTTTTTCCTCACAGTAGACACCTCCTGACGTATTTGTGCGTCGACCGCCGCGGCTGTCGACGACGACACCGCCTGATCCGCCCCAACCTCGATCGGCTAGCCAGCTTCCCTTCGGAACGGCTTGCCGAGGGCGGTTGGGGCCCACACTCGCCTGACAGCTACTGCCAGAGCTGCGATGGTCATGACATATGGCAGTATCACTGCGAACTCGTATGGGAAACTGATGCCGAGCACCTGAATCCATAATTGGAGTGCGTTCATCATGCTGAAGAGGAGCGAGCCAAGAAGGATGCCCACAGGGCTCCACCTGCCGAAATACACCAGGGCGACGGCGATGAAACCGCGGCCTGCGGTGATGTTATCGGCGTACATGTTAGCCTGACCAACAGTCAGGAAGGCCCCGGCAAGCCCGGCCATGGCGCCTCCCAGCACCACACACTGATATCGGATGGCGTTGACGTTGACGCCCAATGTGTCGGCGGCTTGCGGTGTGGTGCCCACTGCGCGCACCTTGAGCCCCCAGGTTGTGCGGTACAGCACAAACCAGGATACCGGAACGAGCAACAACGAGAAGTAGACCATCCAGTTGTGCTGGAACAGCACAGGGCCGAGAAACGGGATCTTCGACAGTACCGGGATGTTCCATGGGCCGAAACCCTTACATGATGTGATGAACCCGAGATACACTCGGAAAAGCAGCCCTGACAGGCCCCAGCAGAACATGTGTAGGCCAATGCCGGAGATGCCTTGTTCGGCCTGCATGGTAACGCTGATGAAGGCCATGAGCAGGCCTAATGCAGCTCCGACTCCGATTGCGGCCAGCACGCCGAGCCACGGACTGCCGGTGCCCAGCGAGGTCATGAATCCTGCGAAGGCTCCCATCATCATGATGCCTTCGAGCCCGAGGTTAAACACCCCGGAGCGCTGCGCGAACATTTCGCCCAGCGACGCATAGAGGAATGGTGCAGCGAGCCTGATCCCGGTAGCAAGTATCCCGACGATTATCCCTTGGCTTGAGATAGTGGCCATATCAGTTGCTCACCCCCTTGCCCTGCCTTGCCATACCCTGCTTTCCCGCAACGCCTGCTGAGCCGCCTGACATCCGGCGGCTACGGAGTAGATCGGGCCTGCGGATGAGCAAGTCGCTTCCGACCACGAATAGCACAACTAGCCCCTGTATGGCCATGACGATGGCGGCCGGTATCTGCACCGCCCTCTGCATCATGTCGGCGCCCAGAGTGAGCGCGCCGAAGAGTATGGAAGCTGGGATGCAGCCTAGGGGATGAAGGCGCCCGAACAGCGCGACCACGATTCCGCTGAAGCCGTAACCGCCGGAGAGCCCTTCGAGGACCCTGTGATGCACGCCAAGCACTTCTACGATTCCAGCCAGCCCCGCGAAGCCTCCCGCAAAGGCCATGGCAAGTATTTGGTAGTTTTCAACCCTGATTCCAGCGGCTTTTGCAGCCTGAGGGCCGGCGCCTGAGGCGCGCATCCGGTAGCCGATTGTGGTGCGCCAAAGGAAGATGTAGACCAGTATCGCGAAGGCGATGGCGATCACCAGTCCCCAGTGAAACCGTGTGCCGCGAATGATCCGGGGAAGCCAGATCGATCTGGGCAGCAGAGCTGTTTGGGGACACCCGGTGCCGTAGGCCACTTCCTGTGGGTCGATCATCGGACCGCGGATCAGGTAGAGGTTGAGTTGGAAGGCGATTTGGTTGAGCATTACGGTGCTGAGTATCTCGTTCACCGAAAGCCGGGCCTTGAGCCAGCCGGCAATTCCGCCCCATAATGCCCCCGCGAGCACACCCGCGATTAGCGTCATGGGCAGCAGCACTATTGCAGGCCAACTCGGAAAAGCCAGGGCAACAGCTGCGCCTGCCAGCGAACCGGCGACCATCTGCCCCTCGCCCCCGATGTTGAGGATTCCGCTCCTGAACGAGATGACGATTCCGAGGCCTACCAGGAGAAGTGGTGTAGCCTTTACCAGGCTTTCGGTGATGCCGTATTTGCCGCTGACCGGCCCGGTGAACATCGCTTTGTATGCAGTGATGGGATTCGCGCGAGCCAGCAGGATCAGCCCCGCTCCAACCAAGAGTGCCAGAACCAGAGCCCCGACCAGCACGCCAGCTTGTAGAAGGGAGTCGGACGTGCCCGTACGTTTCTTCATGACACCTGCTCCTTTAGATAACACGCGTCGATTCCAATGGCAGAAGATATATCATATGAATAGAGGATTCTAGGCAAGGCACACTTATCCTGCCTTGAGCACAACTAATAGATACGAAGGAAATCCATTGTTTACGGCCCATGCAGGTAATCCTGCTTTGTCGCGGGGTCTTGCACTTGCACGGGAGAGCATCGCCGGCATTCATACAGAGGCCCAGGAAATGCAAGTTCAACTATGATACTCTTATGCTGAGCGCTGCGAGGTTTACGGTATCGGCAGGGGCCGAGTGGATTCCAAGACAGGTGGGTCGTCGATGAGTTCTTTGGAACGTAGTATCAGCATACTCAAGGATGCTTTCCCGGAGGCATTCACCGAGGGAAGGATCGATTTCGATATTCTGCGCGGGTTGCTTGGCGTTTGTGTGGATGATCGGCACGAGCGCTATCGCCTCACCTGGAACGGCAAGGGCCGTGCCCGACGCATTGCCCAGGCCCCTTCGGTCGGGGCGCTCCAGCCGAGCCCTGAGGAGTCGGTCGATTGGGATACGACTCAGAATCTCCTGATCGAAGGGGACAACCTGGAGGTTCTGAAGCTACTGCTCAACGAGTATCAGGGGAAGATCAAGATGATCTACATCGACCCTCCATACAACACGGGCAACGATTTCATATACCGCGACGACTTCCGCGACAGCGTCGCAAGCTATCTCCAGCTGACCGGACAGGCCGACGCTAGTGGGCGCCTGCTGCGAGCCGACGCGGAAACCTCGGGCAGGTACCATACTGACTGGCTGAACATGATGTACCCGCGCCTCAAGCTCGCGCGCAACTTGCTTTGCGAGGACGGTGTTATCTTCATCTCCATCGGCGACAATGAAGTGGCGAACCTCAGGATTATCTGCGATGAGTTGTTCGGGGAGGGCAGCTGCCTAGGCTGTGTGGCTCGCGTGGCCAAGAAGACGTCGAACAAGGGCACTCACTTTGCGCCGTCCAAAGACTATGTGCTGGTCTACGCCTGCAGAGCCGAATGTGTCGCTCCTTTCATGGACGTAGTAGACCCTGCGTACGCTTCGCGTTTCAGGGAGCGCGACGGGCGAGGTCGGTACGCCACGGTCGGTCTGTACCAGGCGGCTCTCGACCCGCGTCCCAATCAGCGATACTGGATCGCCTGCCCCGACGGGTCGTTCGCCATCCCTCCCGGCGAAGTCTTTCCTGATGAAGTTGCCGATGGGGCTCAGGTAAAGCCGGCAAGTCGCCGCGACCGGGTGTGGCGCTGGAGCCGCGAGTCGTACCTTGCGAAGAAGCATCTTCTGGTCTTCAAGAAGTCCGCTCGTAGCCCTCTCGTGACGCCCGACGGGTCGCCGTCGAAATGGAATGTCTACACCAAATACTATCTTGAGGACAGACTGAATGACGGGATTCGCCCCCGCGACTACCTTGACGACATCACTAACGATCTGGGCACGGCCGCCCTCAAGAGCCTGGGGCTCGACGATTTCTTCGAGTTTGCCAAACCTCCGGAGCTGGTGCGGCGGCTGATGCAGTGGCTGGGCGGACGCGATGGCATTTACCTCGACTTCTTCGCAGGTTCAGGAACGACGGCCCAGGCGGTCCTGGAGCAGAATGCGGAGGATGGCGGCAGCCGTCGGTTCATCCTGGTTCAATTGCCTGAGCCCTGCCCTCATGACTCAGTGGCAGCCCAGAATGGTTACAACACAATCTTCGACATCTGCAAAGAGCGCATCCGACGGGTGATCGCACGCCTGCGCGCCGACGAGGCGCATGGCACCGCGCTCGACTTGGGATACCGCGTTTTCAAGCTGCGAGGTGAAGCAGTTGAAGATCAAGTTCGACCCAGATCTTGACTATCAGCGCGATGCGATCGACTCGGTTGTTCAGATCTTTGCGGGTCAGGAAGACTGCCGGGCCGACTTCGCGGGCGATCTGGTCATCGGGAACCGTCTCCGCTTATCAGAGGAAGAGATACTGAAGAATGTGAGGGCCATTCAGCTTTGCAATGGGCTAGCTCTGTCTGATACGGTTTCCGGCATGAACTTCACTGTGGAGATGGAGACGGGCACCGGCAAGACATATGTCTACTTGAGGACCATTTTCGAGCTCAACCGGGAATACGGGTTTCTCAAATTCATAATTGTCGTGCCGTCTATCGCGATCAAGGAAGGGGTCGCGAAGTCGCTCCAGATGGTCGAGGAGCATATGCGCGGGCTGTATGATAACGTTCGGTTTGACCACTTCATCTACGATCCCGCCAGCCTCAGTCAGGTGCGGAACTTCGCCACGAGCGACTACATACAGATCATGATCATCAACATCGATGCATTCCGCAAGAGCTTCGTCGACCCAGAAAAAGAGCATAGGGCCAACATCATCCATCGTTCGCACGACCGGATGATGGGCGCTCGCCCAATCGAGTTCATCCAGGGCACGAGCCCGATCGTCATCATTGATGAACCGCAGAGCGTAGATACGACGGCCAAAAGCGCTGAGGCCATAGCGTCGCTTCATCCGCTGTGCACCCTGCGGTACTCCGCCACCCACGTGGAGAGGCACAACATGATGTACAGGTTGGATCCGGTCGATGCGTACCAGCGCAAGCTGGTCAAGCAGGTTGAGGTGGCAAGTGTCGAGGCAAGCCACGGGCCGAGCAGGCCGTATGTGAGGCTACTGGGTGTAGACAACACAAGAGGTTCGATCACTGCCAGGATTGAGCTGGATGCGCTGCACAGGGGTGGCGCGGTCAGGCGCGTGGCCAGATCCGTCCGCTGCGGCGACGACCTGCAGGAGGTCTCGGGCAGTCGGGATGTCTACACCGGCTACATCGTCGAGAATATCTGCTGTGAGAGGGGTAATGAGCACATCATGCTCGCCCGATGGCCTGAGGCTGTGCGGCTGAACCAGCCTATCGGTGATCTAGACGATGGCGAGTACAAGCGCATTCAGATACGGACTACCATCCGGGAGCACCTGGACAAGGAATTGATGCTCCGGCCAAGGGGCGTCAAGGTGCTCAGCTTGTTCTTTATCGATCGGGTCGCCAACTACCGTTGGTACGACGAGGACGGCAATCCGCGTAAGGGCAAGTATGCGCAGATGTTCGAGGAGGAGTACGTAAAGGCGATGGGCGACGTTAAGTACCGTTCGCTGCCGGAAGGGGCTGACCCGGCGGCTGCGGCTGAGAGCGTGCACAACGGGTATTTCGCCATCGACAGGAGAAGGGACGCGGCAGGCCGGGATATGTTCAGGGAGTCGCGGGGCGATGGTGTTGCGCAGGCCGACGAGAGCGCGTACCAGCTGATCATGAGGGACAAGGAGAAGCTGGCAAGCTTCGAGTCTGGGCTGAAGTTCATCTTCTCTCACTCAGCTCTCAGGGAGGGCTGGGATAATCCCAACGTGTTTCAGATCTGCACGCTGAACGACACGGTCTCTGCGATGAAGAAAAGGCAGGAGATAGGGCGCGGTCTGCGCCTTGCCGTGAACCAGGACGGCGAGCGGGTTTACGGCTTCGATGTGAACACCTTGACTGTCGTGGCCAACCAGTCATATGCGGAGTTCGTCCGGCAGCTGCAGAGCGAGATCGAAGAGGATACAGGGGTCCGACTGGGCGAAGCGCGTCGGCTCAATGTCAAGAACGCGGCCGAACGGAGGCAAGTCGGACCGGGCGGGTCGAATGGTGTCGGCACAAGCCCAGAGCCGGGGCCGAAGCAGGAGTGCAACACTGGGTATCGTGTGACATTCGATACAGATGAGCTGATTAGGCGGTGCGCCGGCGAAATCCGGCGGATGCCGGCGATAGATCACACGGGACCTATGATACGGAAAGCGCGACTCGGGATGGGTCGCGGCGGGATCGGGGCAGGAGACGTTCGCGTCAGCGCCGAGATACATGAGGCTCATGGTCATCCGTTGCCCGACATAGTGACCCAGTTGCAGAACGATACCTCCCTAACCCGGCGCACGATTGTGAAAATCCTGGTGCAAAGTGGAAGGCTTGAGGACTTCAAGGCCGGCCCGCAGGTGTTCATAGAGAAGGTGTCGGCGATTATCCGGCGCCGGGTGGGGCTGTGCATTCAGGAGGGCGGGACACATGCAGGGACTGGATCCTAGTATCGGCCAAAGCCTGGGGTCGGAGAGATACAGCTTCACCTGGAACGGCAAGCGCCGCGCCGGACTTATTGCTCAAGCGCCGCCCGACGGCACGCTCCGTCCTTGCCCCGAGCAGTCAGTCAATTGGGATACGACGCGCAACCTCTTCATCGAAGGTGACAACCTGGAAGTCCTCAAGTTGCTGCAGAAGTCTTATCACAAGAAAGTGAAGATGATCTACATCGACCCGCCTTACAATACGGGTAAGGATTTTGTGTACCGCGATGACTTCACAGACAGTATCCAAAACTACTTGAGATTGACGGGGCAGGTGGATGAGGCGGGGCGTCGCCTCTCGGCCAACCCTGAAACATGCGGCCGCTATCATACTAACTGGCTGAACATGATGTATCCCCGGATGAGGTTGGCGAGAAACCTCCTGCGAGACGACGGGGTGATCGCCATTTCCATTGATGACCATGAACTGGCCAACCTGCGGAAGATGTGTGACGAGGTGTTCGGCGAGGAGAATTTCTGCGGTGTGTTCATCTGGGAGAAGAAGAAGAAGCCTTTGTTTCTGGACGCCAACATGGGCACTGTGACCGAGTACATAATCTGCTTCGCCAAAAACCGGGCACAGTCGCCGCCCTTTGGTGCCGGCGCTGCCCGGGAGGGGAAGAAGTACCCGTTCAACAATGCGGGCAACGGCGTTCAGACCCTGACGTTTCCGGCCGGGAGTGTGCGGTTCGGCTTCGGTGATCAGGTGGTGGCGGCTCAGGACATGTCGGAGGGCAGCATCTTCACTGAACTGCTGGATGATGTGGCGATTGTGGGCGGGCGGAACGCCAATGCATTCCGCCTGAGGGGCGAGTGGCGATACTCCCAGCAGAAGCTGGACGAGTTTGTGCAGGAAGGCGCAGACATCGTCATAAGCAAGATCCCGTTCAGGCCAAACTATGTCAGCCGTTCGGGCGAGCTGAAGAAGACTTCGAATCTGCTGTCATACCGCACCAACGGCGTGCCCACGTATGAGGATGCGACGCAGGAGATCCGAGCCCTTTTCGGGGCCGATGTGATGAGCTACCCCAAGCCCAGCGGGTTGATGAAGTACCTTGTACGTGCTATGACGGGCGAAGGCGACATCGTCATGGACTTCTTCGCGGGATCCGGGAGCACCGCACACGGCGTCATGCTCCAAAACAGCGAAGATGGCTACAATCGCCAGTACATACTGGTGCAACTGCCGGAACCTCTGAAGCCTGATGATGCCGAGAGCGGGCCGGCCTTCGAGTTCTGCCGGGCACACGGCTTGAGCCCTACAATCGCCGAAATCGGAAAGGAGAGAATCCGACGGGCCGCCACGGCCGCCGCGGCGGGCGCGGTGGAGCGGGGGGCCCTTGGGCTTGGCCCTGAGTTTGGTCCTGGTCTTGGCGCTGGCCGTGGCTCAGGTCTTGACCTGGGGTTTAGAGTCTTCAGGCTTGACAGCAGCAACCTTTGGCCGTGGGACTCGGACCCCCGGAATCTCGAGGAGTCCCTGCTGCAGGCGGTGGAGCGGATCAAGGACGATCGACAAGAGGCAGACGTCCTATACGAGTTGGTGATCCAGTACGGGCTGGATCTCGCGGCGTCCGTCGAAAGGCGGGAGATCGACGGCAAGGCAGTCTATATAGTGGGTGAGGGCGAACTGGTGGTATGCCTTGCCGATCATATCAGCTCGAGACTTGCTCTCGGCATTGCGCGACTCCGCGCGGAGCTTGCGGCGGCCCAGATGCAGGTGGTGCTCAGGGACGCAGGCTTCGACAGCGATGCCGACAGAATCAACACCATACAGGTTCTGCGCGGGGCGGGGGTTGAAAGCGCAAAGACGCTGTGATTCACTGGCCATTGCGTCCGAGCATATCCTGCTATTGTCGACCAACTCCTACCGAGGTGTCCATGATGTGTCGACGAGAGGTGGGTGAAAATGCAGGATTTCTCGGATTCCGCAAAGTACCAGTGCGGGCACCCGATGGCCAAGATCCTTGCCGACCACTGTGATCCTTGCGGCCGTCCCGTTGCCGTGGAATTCTCATGCGGCGACTGTTCCAAGAAGGCTCTTAACGCCAAGGTAAAGGATATTTGCGCCGGGTTGCTTATCCTGACGCCCTTCGACGCAGGGGGCATCGACATCAAGGTATTCTGTGGAGGCGCGCTGGTAGAGAGAGAGACGGCGCAGGTGGTGGTCATTCCTCTGGAACGGGTGTGCGCTGTGGAGGTGGGGGCTCGCGAGGTGGACGGATGTCCTCCGTGTCCTCCCTGCCCGCCGCCATGTTCTGCGTGTCCACCATGTCCACCGTGTCCGCCTTGCCCTCCCTGTCCGCCATGCCCTTCGAACGGGCGACCTCCGACGACCGGGCCGGTGAGCACTGGGCCGTCCTAACGGCTGAAGGCCGCGCGGAGCTCCAGGTGTAGTTCGGGCTTCGGGCGGCCTTGACAATGTGCAGGGCGCTGTGACTACATGCACATATTGTACAAGTTGTACAAGGTTTTTGGTGAGAGATGTAGAAACACAGACAGTGTCTGCAGCGCTTCTGCCTGTGGGCAAATCGGGGGTATCGAGGGTGCGCAGTCCAGACAAGGTTTCATGGCCTTCACACGTGTATGTGGGAATACTGGTGTGGGCGTTGATCGTGCCGGTGGGCTGGGTTGTTTTGGGAAGTTCCACGCCGGCGCTGGCGTTTTCGTTTGAGACGGCGTCCATTTTCTTTGCTGTGCTCGCTTTCTTTACCGCATGGCACACTTACGGGTACTCTCGTTCGAGCTACTTGCTGTTCATAGGCATGACGCAGCTGATAGTGGCTTTACTCGACTCCTTCAGCCTCATATCCAGTCCCGTGCTCAGGCTCAGCATTGAACTGGGGATCCAGCATCAGATGCAGTTTTGGGCTGCGGCGCGGACGATCCACGCTTTTTCCATGTTCCTGGCGCCCAGATACGCCCGGCTTCGCCGCCCGAGTATTCGCATGCTGGCTGGTTCCGCGTTATTGGCTATTGCGCTGGTAGCTGCGATAGTGTGGCTGCCCGGGTTCCCTGAGCTCGCGACGGTGGATGGCGCGTTGACTCCCGACATGGTTGTGATCAACTACCTTATCCTTGGGGTCCTTGCTCTCAGTGTGATCGGCCAGACTCTGTCGGACGTCCGTGATCGGGTGCTGCGCGAGCTGATGACCGCGTCATTGGCAGTCGCTGTGGTGTCGCAAGCCTCGTTTACTGTTGCCGGGCCTATCACCAACTACATGACTGCAGGCGCGGGCCTTTTCGGCCACATTGCGAAGGCGCTATCATACTGGCTTGTGTATGAGGCCGTGGTCATCGGGGGCTATGAGCATCCTCTTGCCCGCCTGCGCGATGGCCTGAGACACGTTCGGGCGACGCGGCGGGTCACGTTGTCTAGCGTGGGCGACGGGGCGATCACCACCAACAAAGACGGGAAGGTCACGCTGCTTAATCCCGAGGCATCGAGGATTACGGGATGGACAGAGCACGATGCTTTGGGAGTCGACATTGACAGCGTGTTTCGGCTGTCGCTTATGGGGGCAGGTTCATCGGCGGGGCGGAGATCTCGCAGCACTTGTCTCACCGAGTCGGTTGTCTATGCCAAGGATGCCAGCATCAGATACGTGGAGTACACTTCCTCGCCAATCCACGGGCCGGACGGCGGCGATCTGGGCGAAGTCATAGTCTTCAGGGAGATTTCGGAACGTGTGCAGAAAGATGAACTCATCAAGACAAGCATGGAGAAATACCGTGCGCTGTTTGAGCACATGCCCAATGGAGTCGCCGTGTATCGCTCAGTTGACGGAGGCAAGGATTTCGTGTTCGTGGAGTTCAACCGGGCAGGCGAACTCATCGAAGGCATCGATGCGGCGAGCGTTGTGGGGAGGCGCCTGACTGAGGTGTTCCCCGGATTGGCGAAAATGGGCCTGATGGAAGCGTTGCAGAGGGTGTGGCTTACAGGACATTCGGAAAGGCTCTCACCTGCCTACTGCGAGAATGGACCTCGCTCCGGGTGGAGGGAGAACTGGATATACCGCGTACCGTCGGGAGAGGTGGTCGCCGTTTTCCAGGACGTCACCGAGCGTGTCCAGGCCGAACAGAGGGTTGAGTACCTTACCGTCCACGATGCCTTGACAGGCCTGTACAACCGTCGTCACCTGGAACAGGTCGTCAGCCAGTTGGACGTAGAGGCTGTAGTGCCGGTGAGTGTGGTGTTCGGAGACGCCAACGGGCTCAAGCTTGCAAACGATGCCTTCGGCCATGAGGCCGGCGACAGGCTGCTGGTCAACATCGCTAAGGTGCTGCAAGCGTGTAGTCGGAGCGATGACATCATCGTGAGGATGGGCGGCGATGAGTTCGTAGTCATCATGCCTGGGGTGCGTGAGGGTGAAGCCGCCGAGGCTGTCGTGCGGATGAGGCGCGCCTTCGATGAGGCTCCCGCAGATCCTGTGCGGGTAAGCTTGGCCCTGGGATCCTCCACTCGCTCCACCCCGTCGGTCTCTCTTCGCGAAGTGCTTGCCGACGCTGAGAAGCACGCTTACCGGCAGAAACTGGCCGAAAGCAAGAGCGCGCGGGGGTCTCTCATGAAATCGCTCCTTAGAACTTTGGCTGTGAAGACGCCTGAGACTGAGGATCATGTGTTGCGCATGCGCGAGCTTGCGCTGGAGCTCGGGCGCAACCTCGGCTTGCCCGACAGCACTCTGGACGACCTTGCAGTGTTGACTCTGATTCATGATATCGGCATGGTGGGGATTCCAGACAGCATCCTGACAAAGGTCGACGATCCGCTCTCTCATGATGAGCAAGAGGCGCTGAAGAAGCATCCGGAAATCGGCTACAGGGTGGCACAGGCCTCAATAGAGCTGGCCCACGTGGCCGATGGAATACTGTCACACCACGAGAACTGGGATGGCACGGGATATCCGCAGGGCCTCAAGGGTGAGGAGATTCCGCTGATTGCACGGATTGTGGCCATAGTCGACGCGTACGATAGCATGACGGCAGGCCGAAGCTACAAGGCGGCTAGATCTAAGAAGGAGGCCATTGATGAGATCCGGAAGCTTGCGGGAGCGCGCTTCGACCCCGATCTGGCAGAGGCCTTCGCCAGGGTCATCAGCGGTCACGAGGGTTTTCGCTTCGGCACAATTGAACGATAGCGGACTTCTGCCGACGATGGGTGTGATGATAAGATAGGGTATCACACTAGTTGAAGGCGGTGCTGGTAGGTGGTACCTGACCGGAGTCTCGCGTGGCTTGCGATACTAACCTTCGTAGTCAGCTTCAGCTCCGGGATGACAGGCCCGGTCTTTCCCCTTCACGCCCAGGCTCTGGGCGCCACGTATGAGCAGATCGGCATGGTATCGGCCGCAGGTTCGCTGATCCATGCGGGCTTCGCTTCCCGTGCTGGCCGACTTGCCGACCAGCTCGGGCACGACCTCATGTTCCTCCTGTCTTCGCTGACAATAGTCCTTTCGACGACGGCCTACTTCTTCTCCCGGACGCTGCTCATGGCTGGGCTGGGCAAGGCCCTGGATTCGTTGTTCATAGCGTCGTACTGGCCGGCTTTGGAGAGCGCGTCGCACTCGTCAGGCAGCGCCGCGGGGCATTCGCTCGGCGTGGTGTACACGGTCTACCCTATGGCCACCTTCGCCGCCAGCGCTGCCACTGGCTGGCTCGCGGGTCGGCTGGGCTACCGCGCGTCTTTCGCTGCTGCGCTAGTGGGCGGGGTGGCGGCGGTGGTCGGCGTATCAATCGGGCTGAGCAGGCGCCGCAGACTCGACGCGGGGTATGGCGATGCGACCGTTCGGGTCGGTCGCCGGCTGCGCGCGCGTGGAGAGCGATCAAAAGGGAACGTCCGACTGCTGCCCGGTTCAGGGCTGCGGTTCGCCGCGGCGCTCACCGCGTGTTTCACGTACTGCGTGCTTGTGGGAGAGGCGTTTACTTTCGTGCCGCTGCTGGCGGAGGCAAGAGGGCTTCGGGTTGAACTGGTCGGCCTGCTGGTAGGGGTCTTCTGGCTGGGCAGGACTGCCACAAGTCTGCCCGCGGGCATGCTGGCGGATCGCGTCGGCGTTGATGTTGTGCTCATACCTGCTTTCATAGTGGGCGGCATCGGCTCAGCCGTAGTGGCATGGCACGCGGCGCCCGTTGTCATGTTTGTCGGAGTAACGATGATGGGTTTGTGCGCTGGGGCGGTAGCGCCTGTAGCGATGGTTCTGGGGGCACAGTGTGTCGACCCGGGATCACACGGCTGGGCCCTCGGGCTGTGTGAAACCTTCTGTGGCATTGGGTTCATCTCCACCGGGCTTGTGGGAGGCGTGCTTGCCGGGCGGTGTGGGCTGGCAGTTCCTTTTGCTGCAGGGGCGGCAGTGTGCACTGCTGTGGCGCTGGGGCTGGCTCTGGCGTCTAGGCGCGGCAGACGGAGCTGACATGCCGGTCCGTTGGCCCAGTGCAACACGGCATTATGACGCGAATGGGAGAACCCTGTCCGAACTTGCGTCATACGATGCTTCTAGGGACAGTTAGCTCCCCATAATGCCATGAGAAGGTGGGCAGTACAGTGAACGGATGGATGTGTCCTACTAGCCCGTACGGCGGATACGGAGCGTACCCCTACAGGCGCTGGCGCGATCCTGAAGGCGAGTACGAGTGGGAAGAGCGCCATATGCTGCGCGAGATCTACCGGGGTATGCATCATCTGCTGAGGGAAGAGGCCGAAGAGGCCCACAAGATCGACGAGATATACCATTTGTGCCACGATATTGCGAGGATGGTGGCCGGCCAAAGACCCATGGAGATGCCGGAGACGGTCATGCCTCCGATGCCGATGGTCCCACCGATGGCGCCGTCACCTGTGGTCGCGCCTGGTCCGATGTATCCGTGCCCCAGCAGGCCTCCAATGGGAGTCATCTAGCGGATCAAGGCGACGCGACACGATTCGACGAGACTGGACGAGACAGGGCGGGGCGGGGCCCCGCCTTTTGTTCTATCTGATGTCAGGAAGTTGGCGTGTCCTACATAATGCTCGCTCTATGTCAGTATAATTGCGTGAGGTTGAATTTACTAAGCCGAGAAGGATTCCGCAATCTTGTGTGGAATATCTACTAGAATATGATGGGGTGCCGCACAGCTCCATCGTGGACAACGACAGATATGAACTATGGATGACGAATGGACGTCTGCGGAAGGGGGCGCGTTCATGTCTTGATCGCTGAAGTCTGACGAAATTCGCGGAATGGAGGGATTAGGAAATGATATCGAGTGTGGATATCGTCAAACCCCTCGTCAATCAGGCGCTGGCCTATGTTAGCAAGGACCCTGTCGCAAACTTGCCCAAGATTCTGAAGATAGGCGAGAAGATAGCGGGCAAGGAGAGCCACAAGGCCCAGGTTCGCGATGTGACGAGAGTGCTGACGGAATCCGACGGCAACTGGCGCGAGCTGGCCATCAGGCTTCTCACTGAAACTCACCCCAACATAATGAAGTCTATTGGAGTCAACTTCTTCGTCAACGCTAGCCTAGTCGGTATCCCTAAGCAGTACAAGATCTCTGAGGAACTCGGCGTGCAAGTGCCCTACGCTATTCTCATGGACCCGACCGAAAAATGCAATCTAAGATGTACCGGCTGTTGGGCCGGCGACTACCAGCGTGTTCGTGAACTAGACTATGAAGTGATGGACAGGGTCTGCCGCGAAGCTGAAGAACTGGGCATTTATCTTATCGTTGTATCCGGCGGTGAACCCATGGTTGCAAAGGACAAGCTGCTCAGGCTGGCCGAGTCCCACCCGAATCAGTTGTTCCATCCATTTACCAACGGTACGCTGATAGACGAGGATTTCGTGTCGGAAATGGTCCGATTGGGCAATATCGCGCCGGCGCTCTCAGTGGAGGGCCTGGAACAGGAGACCGACAATAGGCGTGGCAAGGGCGTGTACAAGAAGATCATGCACGCCATGGACTTGATGCGCGAGGCCGGGTGCATATTCGGGTTCTCTGCCTGTTATGCCCGGAACAACGTGGACGTGATAGCCAGCGACGAGTTCATCGACACCATGGTCGACAAGGGCTGCACGTTTGGCTGGTTCTTCACGTACGTACCTGTAGGCTCAGAGCCTAATTTGGACCTGATGGCGACGCCTGAACAGAGGGCCAAGATGTATGATGCTGTGCGGAGTTTCAGAAACACCAAGCCCATCTTCCTCGTGGACTTCTGGAACGATGGCGAGTTCTCTCTCGGATGCATAGCCGGCGGTCGCAGGTACCTGCACATCAATGCAGCCGGCGATGTCGAGCCCTGTGCGTTTATCCATTACGCTACCGACAATATCAACGATGTCAGCCTCAAGCAGGCGCTGGCTTCGCCGCTGATGCGGGCATACCAGAAGAGACAGCCTTTCAACGAGAACATGTTGAGGCCGTGCCCGCTCATCGACAATCCTGAGAAGCTGGTGGAGATAATCCAAGAATCTGGCGCCCGCTCGACCCAGCTTGGCGAGCATGCGGTCGAGCCTGAGGTACTGGCCGACAAGATCCAGAAGGAATACACCCAGCACTGGGCAGCCCGTGCAGACGAGCTGTGGCAGTCCAACCCGCACCCCTTCCACGACAGAGCATGTGAGTTTGCGAAGAAGGAGGAAGCGGAGAGGAGAGAGAGGCAGGCCAGCAGGGTGTAGAACAGTCGGAGACCCGAAACAGACGAGACAGACGAAACGAGAGCCCGTGCAGACGCGCGGGCTCTTGTTTAGGTGCACCCGGTGTCACGTCGAACTTGCGATGATGCCACCGCCGAGGAGCATGTCTCCGGAATAGAACACTCCGGACTGACCCGGGGTTATGGCGCGCTGGGGCGAAGCGAACTTCACGCGAACATTGCCGTCTGCGGCCGGCGTCAACAGGGCTTTCGCGGGCGCCGATTTGTACCTTATCTGTACCTGCGCCTCCATCTCGTCTTCCAGCACATCGAACGGGATGAAGTTCACCTGTTCAGCCCGGAACTCGGTGCTGTAAAGATACTCTCTTGGCCCCGCAACGATGGTATTCGATTCCGGCCTGATCTCGATGACGTACATGGGCCCGTCATGTTTGCTCTGCAGTTGCCCCAGCCCACGCCGCTGGCCCACGGTATACATTGCGGTTCCCATATGCTCGCCGATGATCGTGCCGTCAGGAGACACGATAGGACCGGGAGCCCCTAGCGCAGGGCGTTCGTGGATGCCAACACCGACCGCAGCTGCAGCTTTGGCGAAG
>DAOTAC010000002.1:0-22841 GCA_035382325.1 Bacillota bacterium
CGTGAAGACATGCACAAGATGGCCGAGGCGAACAAGGCGTTTGCGCACTACAGGTGGTAAGCCCGCTGTCCGGGCTATCGGGGCGGGAAGGAGGGAAGAGATATGCAAGGTGAGTTGCCTCTTGAGAATATCAGGAACATAGGGATAATGGCGCACATCGATGCCGGAAAAACGACTACTACTGAGCGTATTCTCTTCTATACCGGCCGCGTCCACCGTCTGGGCGAGGTCGATGCCGGCACGGCCACGATGGACTGGATGGTTCAGGAGCAGGAACGGGGCATCACCATTACTTCGGCCGCTACGACTTGCGAATGGCGCGACTGTCAGATAAACATCATCGACACGCCCGGGCACGTTGACTTCACTGTGGAGGTCGAAAGGGCTCTCAGGGTGCTCGACGGCGCGGTAGCGATTTTCGACGCTGTCGAGGGTGTGCAACCTCAGTCGGAGACTGTATGGCGTCAGGCGGATCGGTATGAGGTACCCCGGATCGCTTTCATCAACAAGATGGATCGAGTCGGAGCCAACTTCGACAATGCCGTTGCGATGATGGAGGAAATGCTGGGCGCCACCGTCGCTCCGGTCCAGATGCCAATCGGCGCCGAGGACCAGTTCCGCGGGATGATCGACCTCATCAACAGGAAGGCCGTTGTATACCTCGACGATCTGGGGCTTTCGAGGCAGGTCACGGAAGTTCCCGAGGATCTGCAAGAAAAGGCGGAGCAGGCGCGCGAGCGGTTGGTCGAGCGAGTTGCCGAGAATGATGATGAGGCCATGGAGCTGTATGTGGCGGGCGAGGAGATCCCCAGCGAAGTGCTGGTCGCGGGCCTGCGTAGGGCGACGCTGTCGGCGAAGCTCACGCCGGTGCTTTGCGGCTCGTCTTTCAGGAACAAGGGAGTTCAGTCGCTGCTAGACGCGATCGTTGACTACTTGCCGTCGCCGGTTGACATGCCTCCGGTTGTGGGGGTAGATCTTTCGCAAGCGAAGGAACGGGTCACAAGGAAGCCCTCCGACTCGGAACCTTTCTGCGCTCTGGCGTTCAAGATCGCTACTGACCCGTACGTTGGCAAGCTGGCGTATTTTCGGGTTTACTCTGGAATCGCCAAAGCGGGCAGTGTGATCTACAACGCCTCGAAGGGCAAGCGCGAAAGGCTGGGCCGCATCCTCAGGATGCACGCCAATCACCGGGAGGAACTGAGCGTGATCTCCACAGGCGACATAGCGGCAGCTGTGGGGCTGAGAGATACCACCACCGGAGATACCCTGAGCGACGAGGTCAGCCCGTTGCTTCTGGAGCGCATGGAGTTTCCCGAGCCGGTCATAGATGTTGCTGTGGAGCCTAGGAGCAAGAATGATGAAGACCGCCTCACCATGTCCTTAGTGAAACTGGCTGAGGAGGATCCCACATTCCGCATCCACACAGATCCGGAGAGCGGCCAGACGATCATCTCCGGCATGGGTGAGCTTCATCTTGAGATCATCGTCGACAGGCTGCTCAGGGAGTTCAATGTACAGGCCAACGTGGGCAGGCCTCAGGTGGCCTACAGGGAGACTGTCACTGATTCGGTGAAGGCAGAGGGCAGATTCGTGAGGCAGACAGGCGGGCGCGGTCAGTACGGCCACGTCGTGTTGGAAGTCGAGCCAGGGCTTCCTGGATCGGGCCTGGTGTTCGAAAACAAGATCGTGGGCGGCGCGATCCCCAAAGAGTTCATACCCGCTGTCGAGCACGGCATCCGCGAGGCGGCCGGTACCGGAACCCTAGCCGGATATCCTGTGGTCGACGTGGCGGTGGCACTTGTGGATGGTTCATATCACGAGGTGGATTCCTCAGAGATCTCCTTCAAGATCGCTGGCTCACTCGGCTTCAAGGAGGCCATGGAGGCGGCAAAGCCCGCACTCCTCGAGCCCATCATGAAGGTTGAGATAGTCACGCCTGAGCAGTACGTGGGCGACCTCATCGCCGACATGGGAGCGCGGCGCGGGAAGGTGACTTCCCTGGAGAACGCGGGGACGAACCAGATGATTCGCGTACAGGTTCCACTTGCCGAGATGTTTGGGTATGCCACTTCGCTGCGGTCGCTTTCGCAGGGAAGGGCCAACCACACAATGCATTTTCTCAGGTACGAGCAGGTCCCCCCGCACAGGGCGGAGGAGATCGTGCGGCGGTACCGGGGAGTTTTGTCCTGAGAACACAAGGGAGGATTGAAAGAAATGGCCAAGCAGAAGTTTGAGAGGACCAAGCCCCACCTCAACATAGGGACGATCGGGCACGTCGACCATGGCAAGACTACTCTCACATCAGCCATCACCAACGTGCTCGCCAAGGCCGGGCTTGCCAGTTTCATGGACTTCGACAAGATCGATAAGGCGCCTGAGGAGAAGGCCCGTGGAATCACCATCTCCACATCGCACGTGGAGTATGAGAGCCCGAAGAGGCACTATGCCCACGTCGACTGCCCTGGCCACGCCGACTACATCAAGAACATGATTACCGGTGCGGCTCAGATGGACGGAGCGATTCTCGTGGTGTCGGCCGCCGACGGCCCGATGCCCCAGACCCGTGAGCACATCCTGCTCGCCCGTCAGGTTGGCGTGCCCTCGATCGTGGTTGCCCTGAACAAGGTGGACATGGTCGACGACCCCGAGCTGCTCGAGCTGGTCGAGCTTGAGGTGCGGGATCTGCTTTCCGAGTATGAGTTCCCCGGCGATGATATCCCAGTCGTGCCGCTATCGGCCCTGAAGGCCGGCGAGTGCGGGTGCGGCAAGCAGGATTGCCAGTGGTGCGGACCGATCTGGAAGCTTATCGAAGCGTGCGACGAGTACTTTCCGGAGCCGGCGCGTGAGACTGACAAGCCGTTCCTCATGCCTATCGAGGACGTGTTCACCATCACGGGGCGCGGCACGGTCGTCACCGGCAGGGTGGAGCGCGGCGTCGTGAAGGTAGGAGAAGAGGTTCAGATCGTGGGGCTCAGGCCTGATACCAAGAAGACGGTCGTAACCGGCGTTGAGATGTTCCGGAAGCTGCTCGACCAGGGCCAGGCCGGCGACAACATCGGCTGCCTGCTCCGCGGCATCGACCGCGATGAGGTGGAGCGCGGCCAGGTGCTGGCGAAACCCGGGTCCATTACGCCGCACACCAAGTTCACTGGGCAGGTATACGTGCTGACGAAGGAAGAGGGCGGGCGGCATACACCGTTCTTCAACAACTATAGGCCGCAGTTCTACTTCAGGACTACCGACGTCACCGGCAGCATTCAGATGCCTGAGGGCACCGAGATGGTGATGCCCGGCGACAACACCACGATGACGATCACCCTGATCACTCCGATCGCCATGGAGCCCGGTCTGCGCTTCGCCATTCGCGAGGGCGGCCACACTGTTGGCGCTGGAGCGGTCATATCGATTATTGAGTAGCTGATTGATCCGCGTGCCTTACGAGGCCGCGACCCGCGGGGGCGGGTCGTCCCGCCCCCGCTTGAACGGCAAGGCGCCGACATGCAAAGCGCGAGTACGTAAGCGATGAAGCGGGAGATTGTCCTGGCCAATCCCGATGGCGGGAGTAAACTTCCGTGGAGTATGTCCGACAAAGCAATCGGGCGATCAGGAGGGATATTGCGTGGCGAGTCAGAGAATCCGGATAAAGCTTAAGGCTTTTGACCACAAGATCTTGGACCAGTCAGCTGAACGCATAGTCGACACGGCCAAGCGAATGGGGTCCGAGGTGTCGGGCCCGGTGCCGCTTCCGACAGAGAGGAACGTCTATACGGTTCTCCGGTCGGTTCACGTTGACAAAGACTCCAGAGAGCAGTTCGAAATGAGGACGCACAAGAGGCTCATCGACATCCTAGAGCCCACTCCGAAGACTATCGACGCTCTTATGCGCCTGGACCTGCCTGCTGGAGTGGACATAGAGATCAAGCTCTAGATGACGATGGGGGGTGTAAGGCATGGGAAGAGCCATACTCGGCAGAAAGATTGGGATGACTCAGCTGTTCGAAAGTGACGGCAGGGTACATCCAGTCACCGTTATAGAGGCCGGGCCTTGCTACGTGGTGCAGAAGAAGAGCCAGGCCCGAGATGGCTACGAGGCCATCCAAGTCGGTTTCGGCGACATGCGCGAACGGCTGGCCACCCGGGCCAGTGCCGGGCATTACGCGCGCAGCAGGGTGAAGCCGAAGAAGTATCTCAGGGAGTTCCGGGTGGAGTCGTCCGATTCCTTCGAGCTTGGTCAGGAGATCCGTGTTGACCAGTGGTCGTCGGGTGACCTCGTGGATGTGGTCGGCACCTCTCGCGGTCGCGGGTTTGCGGGCACCATCAAGCGATGGAACTTTCATCGGGGCCCCATGAGCCATGGTTCCATGTACCATCGGCGTGTAGGATCACTTGGGGCAACCGCGCCGGCCAGAGTGTTCAAAGGCCGCAAGATGCCGGGCAGGTTGGGCGGGGAGCGGACAACTACCCTGGGCCTGACCGTGGTAAGGGTGGATCCGGAGCGGAACTTGATCATGGTGAAGGGCGCTGTGCCCGGAGCCAGGGGCGGGCTTGTGACGATCCGGGACTCCGTGAAGGCTAAGAAGGAGTAAGGAGGCGTAGGAGATGCCTAAAGCACCACTGTTCGATGTAAAAGGCAATAGGCTCGGAGAGGTGGAGCTTCCTGACGCCGTCTTCGGAATAGAGCCCAACGAGTACGCGGTACACGAGGCTGTCACGCTTCAGCTCGCCAGCAGAAGGTCGGGCACTCACGATACGAAGACCATCTCAGAGGTGGCGGGCGGCGGGCGCAAGCCGTGGCGTCAGAAGGGCAGAGCGAGACAAGGTTCGCGCAGGTCTCCGCTGTGGCGCGGGGGTGGCGTGGTGTTCGGGCCCACCCCGAGGAAGTACGGCTATTCGATGCCGAAGAAGGTCCGACGGCTAGCCCTGCTCTCGGCGTTGTCGGCGAGAGCCCAGGGGGATGCGGTATTCGTAGTGGATTCGCTCGAGCTTCCGGAGCCCAGCACAAAGGCGATGGCGGCGCTGTTTGACGCCATTGGAGTGGAGAAGCCGCTGGTAGTGACGGTCGCGAGAGACGAGATCGTGGAGAAGTCCACCAGGAACATTCCGAATGCAATGGCTCTGGGCGTCGCCGGGCTTAACGTGTATGATGTGGTGAACCATCAAGCGCTTATCATAGCGCGCGAAGCGGTCGCCAAAGCAGAGGAGGCCTTGGCGTAATGGTACACCCTCAGGATATCATCATAAAGCCGATCATAACTGAGAAGAGCACAGCTATGGGCGAAGACAGCAAGTACGTCTTCAAGGTGAAGAACGATGCCAACAAGGTTGAAATCGCCAAGGCCGTCGAGGCCCTGTTCAAGGTGACTGTGGTTTCTGTCAATACGATCACAGTGCCCGGCAAGCTCAAGAGGCAGGGGCGGTCGCAGGGGCTGACGCCCCAGTGGAAAAAGGCAATCGTCACGCTGAAAGACGGCGATCGGATTCCGCTGTTTGAGGGCGCCTAAAGCGACGCAGCAAAGGAGGTATGTGGGATGGGAATCAAGGCATTTAAGCCAACATCGCCGGGGCGCAGGCAAATGACAGTAACTGCTTTCGAGGAGATCACGCGCTCCAAGCCCGAGAAGTCCCTCGTCGCTCCGCTGCGCAGGTCTGGAGGGCGCAATGCGGAGGGCCGGACTACATCGAGATTTCGTGGCGGAGGCCACAAGAGGGCATACAGGATCATCGATTTCAAGCGCGACAAGGATGGAGTGCCGGGCAGGATTGCATCGATCGAGTACGATCCTAACCGGTCGGCCAGAATCGCTCTGGTACACTACTTCGACGGGGAGAAGCGCTACATTCTGGCGCCTTTGGGGCTCAAGGTCGGCGATGTGATCGAGTCAGGACCGAACGCCGACATCAAGCCGGGCAATGCGCTGCCTCTGATCAACATTCCGGTGGGCACAGTGGTGCACGCCATAGAGCTGACAGCCGGCAGGGGCGCTCAGATGGCGAGATCCGCCGGAGCTAGCGCACAGATCATGGCGAGGGAAGGCGACTATGTTACTCTGCGTCTGCCTTCATCGGAGATGAGAATGGTGCGCGCCGAGTGTAGGGCGACGATAGGTCAGGTTGGCAATGTCGAGCACGAGAACGTCACCATCGGCAAGGCCGGACGGAAGAGATGGATGGGCAGGCGTCCTCATAACCGTGGCGTGGCAATGAACCCTGTGGATCACCCGCACGGCGGAGGCGAGGGCAGGGCGCCGGTAGGAATGAAGAGCCCGGTGACGCCGTGGGGCGTGCCTACCCTGGGATACAGGACGCGCAGGGCGAAGGCTTCCGATAGGCTCATCGTCCGGCGCCGGGGTTCGAAGTGAGCAAGGGTTCTGAAAGGAGGCGCGCCGATTCATGGGCAGGTCGCTGAAGAAGGGACCGTACGTTTACCCGGCCCTAGCTGATAAGGTGGAGAAGCTAAACCAGGCCGGCAAGAAAGAGATTATCAAGACGTGGTCAAGAGCGTCCATGGTCGTCCCGGATATGCTGGGGCACACAATAGCCGTGCATGATGGCCGCAGGCACGTTCCGATTTATATCGTGGAAGACATGGTCGGCCACCGGCTCGGAGAGTTTGCGCCGACGCGGACATTCCGCGGGCACAGGCAGTCCGACAAGACCACGCGTATGAAGAAGTAGAAGGAGGTCAGGCACAGTTGGAAGCGAAAGCAGTTGCGCGGCACGTGCGCATGTCGCCGCGGAAGGTCCGCAGAGTAGTCGACATGGTGCGCGGCAAGAGCGTTGACGAGGCCCTGACCATTCTGAAATACGCACCGCAGATCGCAGCCGAACCAGTGAGCAAGGTGGTTGCGTCTGCGGCGGCGAATGCCGAGAACAACCTGGATCTGACGAGAGACGACCTCTACATTGCCCAGGCATTTGTGGATGCAGGCCCTTCGCTCAAGAGGGTCCTGCCAAGGCAGCGGGGCATGGCCGACAGAATACTGAAGCGCACGAGCCACATCACGGTCGTCGTCAGAGAGAGGGAGGGTTAGAGCGTGGGGCAGAAGGTCAACCCGATTGGCTTGAGGCTTGGGATCAATCGCACCTGGGATTCCACGTGGTACGCTGATAAGAAGAAGTACGGCGAGCTTCTGCACGAAGACTTGAAGCTCAGGAAGTATATCAAGAATAGGCTGTACGCCGCGGGCATATCCAGGGTCCAGATCGAGCGGGCTGCCAACAGAGTGCGTGTAACCATTCACACTGCACGGCCCGGAATGGTCATCGGGCGGGGCGGCGCCGAGGCAGAGGCGCTCCGTCGCGACCTTGAGAAGATCACCGGCAAGCAGGTGTCGGTGAACATCCTCGAGGTAAAGCACCCCGAAACAGATGCGCAGCTCATCGCGGAGAACATCGCGAGCCAGCTCGAGAGGAGAATATCCTTCAGGCGGGCCATGAAACAGGCGATGATGCGCGCCGAAAGGCTCGGAGCGCAGGGCATCCGGATGAGAACCAGCGGACGCCTGGGAGGCGCTGAGATCGCACGCACGGAAGGGTATAGCTCCGGAAAGCTCCCTCTTCATACGCTCAGGGCCGCCATCGACTATGGCTTCGCGGAGGCCAAGACGACCTACGGGAAGCTGGGAGTCAAGGTCTGGGTCTATAAGGGTGATGTTCTCCCATCTAGGGCCGGCGGAGTTCGGCGGGAGGGAGGGGCTCAGTAAATGTTGATGCCCAAGAAGGTCAAGTATCGAAAGCAGCAGAGAGGTCGAATGAAGGGCATCGCTACGCGCGGCAACCAGCTGTCGCTGGGCGAGTTCGGCTTGCAGGCGATAGAGCCGGGCTGGGTGACCTCTCGGCAGATAGAGGCGGCGCGTATTGCGATGACGCGATACACCAAGCGCGGCGGTAATGTGTGGATCAGGATATTCCCTGACAAGCCCGTTACCAAGAAGCCTGCGGAGACCCGTATGGGCAGCGGAAAAGGCGCGCCCGAGTACTGGGTGTCGGTGGTCAAGCCGGGCAGGGTCATGTTTGAGATCGGCGGCATTCCTGAAGAAGTCGCACGTGAGGCCCTGAGGCTGGCCGGGCATAAGCTGCCCATCAAGACCAAGTTTATCTCCAAGGAAGAAGCGGGTGGTGAAGCCGATGAAGGCTAAGGAGCTCAAGAAGATGTCGCCTGAGGAGCTCGATCGGAGGCTTGTAGGCCTCAAGGAGGAGCTCTTCAACCTCAGGTTTCAGCTCGCCACGAATCAGCTCGAGAACCCGCACAGAATAACCGATGTCAAGCACGACATCGCCAGGGTCAAGACTGTGATAAGGGAGCGCGAGCTAGGCGCCGTAAGGCGATAGAGAGGAGGCCAGGTTATGGAAAGCGCGAGAACCCAACGCAAGGAGAGGTTCGGCGTCGTCGTGAGCGATGCGATGGATAAGACTCGCGTGGTTGCCCTTGAGCGCACCTTCAAGGACACCCGTTACGGGAAGACGGTAAGGCGCACGAACAAGGTGAAGATCCACGACGAGAACAACGAGAGCAGGCTCGGCGACAAGGTCCGCATTATGGAGACCCGGCCGATCTCACGCGAGAAGCGGTGGCGGCTTGTGGAGATAGTGCAGAAGGCCAAGTAAACGGGGCCCCGAGCGAAAGGAGGAACACTCTGTGATTCAGCCTCAGACCATGCTCAACGTGGCTGACAATACAGGCGCCAAGAAGGTCATGTGCTTTCGAGTGCTTGGCGGCAGCGAAAGGCGCTACGCTAACGTAGGCGACATCATTATCGCCACAGTCAAAGAGGCTACGCCCGGAGGCGTTGTTAAGAAGGGCGAAATC
The DNA here is from genome assembly GCA_035382325.1 of Bacillota bacterium. Lineage (GTDB taxonomy): Bacteria > Bacillota > DTU025 > DTU025 > DTU025 > UBA5389. The sequence goes on from DAOTAC010000002.1 coordinate 8,810, forward strand.
GTCAGAGCTGTTGTTGTGCGGACCAACAAGGAGCTAAGGCGGCCCGATGGCTCGTACATCAGGTTTGACGAGAACGCTGCGGTCATAATCGATGCCCAGAACAACCCGCGTGGAACCCGAATCTTCGGGCCCGTGGCGCGCGAGCTCAGAGACCGCAGCTTCATGAAGATCATCTCACTCGCTCCAGAGGTCCTCTAGGCCTCGGGCCCATCCCAGAAGTAGGGAGGTGTGATCAGAGTGACGGCAGTAGTTAAGAAGGTCAAGAAGGGCGATACGGTTATGGTTCTCACAGGAAAAGACTCTGGTCGGCGCGGCAAGGTACTTCGTGTCCTGCCGAGCGAACAGAAGGTCCTGGTCGAGAATTTGAATATGGTTAAGCGGCACACCAAGCCCACGAATACGAACCCGCAGGGCGGCATCGTCGACAGGCCGTCTCCCATGCCTGTCGGCAAGGTGATGGTGGTGTGCGGCAAGTGCAACAAGCCTACCAGGGTAGGAATGAAAGCCAAGGAGTCCGGCAAGTTCGTGCGGGTTTGCAGGAAGTGCGGGGCCGGGCTCGACAAGTAGGACACGGAACACAGGTAGGACAGGGAGAGGCCTGAGAGGGGGTCAAGTTTATGGAGAAGACTCCGCGGCTCAAAGAGAAGTACGAGAATGAAGTCGTGCCTGCGCTCGAGCAGAAGTTCGGATACAAGAACATCATGGAGGTCCCGAAGGTTCACAAGGTCGTCGTGAGCATGGGCGTATCTGACGCCGTTCAGGACCCCAAGACGCTCGATTCCGCGGCTAACGATATGGCCCTGATCAGCGGGCAGAAGCCGATTATCACGCGCGCCAAGAAGTCGATTGCAGCGTTCAAGCTGCGTGCGGGCGTTCCCATCGGCTGCAAGGTTACTCTGCGCGGAGCAAGGATGTATTACTTCCTGGATAAGTTGTTCAATGCAGCTCTTCCCAGGATTCGTGACTTTCGGGGAGTATCGGGCGATTCCTTCGACGGGCGGGGCAACTACACGCTCGGCCTAAAGGAACAGCTTGTGTTCCCGGAAATCGAATACGACAAGGTCGACAAGATTCGCGGCATGGACATTACCATTGTGACGTCCGCCCGCACTGACGAGGAAGGCCTTGAGCTCCTCAGGCTCATGGGTCTCCCCGTGAGAACTGAGTAAGGAGGGGGAGAAATGGCGCGCAAAGGGCTTGTGGAGACGTGGAAGAGAGGGCCTAAGTACAGAGTCAGAGAGTACAACCGGTGCTCCATTTGCGGGAGGCCGCGAGCATACATGCGGAAGTTCAAGATGTGCAGGATCTGCTTCCGAACCCTCGCTTCAAGGGGAGAAATCCCCGGCGTGACCAAGGCGAGTTGGTGACGGCAGGGTACCCCACGAGAGGAGGTAGAGGACGATGGTGTTGACTGACCCGATCGCGGATATGCTTACGCGAATACGCAACGCGAACACCGTGAATCATGAGGTCGTCGAAATACCGGCGTCTCGGATAAAGGAAGAGCTGGCCCGGATTATGAAGAACGAGGGCTATATCCGCGACTTTGAGATCGGTCGGGGCGAGAAGCAGAACGTGATCAAGATCTCGATGAAGTACGGGCCCAATCGGCAGAAGGTTATTCGCGGCTTGAAGCGCATCAGCAAGCCGGGCCTGAGAGTTTATGTCAAGAAGGACGAGATTCCGAAGGTACTAAACGGCCTGGGAGTGGCCGTTATATCCACGTCGCAGGGGCTGATGACTGACCGCCAGGCGAGGGAAGCCGGTCTTGGCGGCGAGGTTATCTGCTACATGTGGTAGGTGGTGTAGCTATGTCAAGAATCGGTAGGAAGCCTGTAGCAGTCCCTCATGGTGTGGAAGTCCATCTGGATGGGCGTCACATTACCGTGAAGGGCCCCAAAGGGACCGTCGCTCGCGAACTCCCTCGAGAGGTGACGGTCGAGGTGGCAGAGGGTACGATCAATGTGAGCCGTCCGTCCGACGATCGGATCGCCCGGTCCATGCACGGTCTGGGCAGGACTCTGATTGCCAACATGGTAGACGGAGTGACCCGTGGCTTTGAAAAGTCCCTCGAGATCGTGGGCACCGGGTACAGAGCGTCGAAGCAGGGCAAGAACTTGATCCTTCAGGTGGGTTACTCTCACCCGGTGGAGATCGTGCCGGCGGAGGGCATCGAAATCGAAGTTCCGGCGCCCAACAAGATCACGGTACGCGGCATCGACAAGGAACTGGTGGGGCAGACCGCAGCGAATATACGCGCGGTCAGGCAGCCCGAGGTGTATCATGGCAAAGGGATCAGATACGCGGGCGAACGCGTGGCGCTAAAGGCTGGCAAGACCGGCAAGGCGGGCGGCAAGTAACTCCGCTCTATGCTCGATGAAAGGAGCGACTCGTAGTGTACAACAGGGTTGACAGGAAACAGGCCCTCGCCCGCCGGCACATGCGCATCCGAAAGCACGTTGTGGGCACGCCTGAGCGGCCGAGGCTCTGCGTGTTCAGAAGCCACGCCCATATTTACGTGCAGATAGTCGACGACACGGTGGGCCGCACCCTAGTGTCGGTGTCGACGACTGAGCCCGAGATCCGGGCGGCTGTGGGATACGGCGGGAATATTGAGGCCGCAAAGCAAGTAGGTCGGGTGGCTGCCGAGAGGGCCCTTGGCAAAGGCATAAGCCAGGTCGTGTTCGACCGCGGCGGAAACATATACCATGGCAGAGTGGCGGCGCTGGCGGAAGCTGCGCGCGAGTCCGGCCTAGAGTTTTGACGGGGGAGGGCAGAAGATGGCAAGGATGAATCTTGAGGGAACGGACCTCAAGGAGAAAGTGGTAAGCATCAACCCCGTGGCCAAGACGACTAAGGGCGGCCGCACCAGGAGCTTCCGCGCGTTAGTGGTCGTGGGAGATGAGAAAGGCCGTGTCGGGGCTGGGCTTGGAAAGGCTTACGAGGTGTCGGAGGCGATCAAGAAGGCTGTTGACGACGCCAAGAAGAACATGATGGACGTGCCCATGGTGGGCACTACCGTTCCACACGAGGTCACCGCGACATTCGGAGCCGGATGTGTTATGCTTAAGCCCGCGGGCCCTGGAACAGGTGTTATTGCCGGCGGGCCCGTCCGCGCCGTATTGGAGCTTGCGGGTTACAGGGATATACTGACCAAGTCTCTCGGGTCGAATAACCCGTTGAACATGGTCAATGCGACGATTGAGGGCCTGAAGTCCATGCGCACAGCGCAGGATGTGGCCCAGATACGCGGCAAGTCCGTTGAGGAGCTTGCGAAGTAGGAGGGGTTCGGATGGCTAAGACACTTGCCATCACGTGGAAGAAAAGCGCCATCGGCGAACCGGAAGACCAGAGGGCGACAGTTCGGTCCCTGGGCCTCCACAAGCTGGGCCAGACGGTCGAGCATGATGACAACCCGGTCATACGGGGCATGGTGCACAAAGTGCGCCACCTCGTGGAAGTCCGGGAGATCGACTGAGAGGGGTGCACCGATGAGGCTACAGGATTTGCGCCCCCCATTCGGCGCCAAGAAGAACGTCAAGAGGGTAGGCCGGGGCACGGGTTCCGGTCACGGGAAGACTGCCGGCCGCGGCAGCAAGGGCCAGCTCTCACGATCCGGAGGGGGCAAGGGCGCCGGGTTTGAGGGCGGTCAGACCCCAATCTACAGGCGTTTGCCGAAGCGGGGTTTCAATAACAAGTTCAAGGTGGAGTACGCTGTAGTGAATGTTGGCGACCTTGAGCGTGTATTCGAGTCGGGCGATGAGGTCGACGGTGAGGCGCTCAAGGAGAAGGGTCTCGTCAAGGGATTTGGTGTGCGTGTAAAGGTCTTGGGGGATGGTGAGATAACCAAGTCCCTGGCCGTTCGCGCCCACAAGTTCAGCGATAGCGCCGTCTCAAAGATCAAGGCAGCTGGAGGCTCCGCGGAGGTGATATAGGTGCTGGGAGCGCTGATCAACGCTTGGAGGGTGCCGGATCTTCGTAAGAAGATCCTGTACACGGCTTTGTTGCTGTTCATCTACAGGCTCGGGTCGTTTATACCTGTTCCTGGAGTGAATACGGCAAGTTTCGTGGCGGAGTTTCAGAGGCTGGCCGGCGAGACCGGAGTCGGCCTTCTGAGCCTCCTCGACATGTTCTCTGGCGGCGGACTGTCTAGAGCGACGGTATTTGCGCTGAACGTAGGACCATACATCACGGCTTCGATCATCATCGAGCTGCTCGCGGTGGTCATCCCGGCCCTGGAAGAACTGAAGAAGGAAGGGCCGGAGGGCCGCAAGAAGATGTCGCAGTACACCAGGTACGGAGCAGTCGCGCTTGCGCTTATCCAGGGGTACAGCTACTCTGTGATGTTCGGTACGGCTGTGAGGCCGGGCGTCTTGTGGAAGCTTCTCATTGTGCTTAGCATGACGGCCGGGGCCGCGTTCACGATGTGGCTTGGCGACAAGATCTCGGAGAAAGGAATCGGCAACGGAATCTCCTTGATCATCTTCGCCGGCATACTGTCGCGCTTCCCCGCACAGCTGCAGGGCGTAGTAGGAATGTTGAAGCAGGGCATAGGCAACATAGCGCTCACCTTGGTATATGGCGTTATGGGCCTAGCTCTGATAGTGGCGGTCATCGCCACCACCGAAGCGCAGCGCAAGATACCGGTCCAGTACCCCAAGCGAGTTGTGGGCCGGCGCGTTTACGGCGGGCAGAGCACCCACATGCCGATACGGCTGAACCAGGCCGGCGTGATACCGGTGATATTCGCATCCTCGGTTCTTGCGTTCCCGCAGACCATAGGCCAGTTCATTCCGGCCATATCAGCCAGTGTGAACAGGTTTATCTACAATGCGTGGGTGTATAATATCTTGTACGTCGTTTTGGTGATCCTCTTCACCTACTTCTACACCGGCATAACGTTCAACCCGGTGGAAGTGGCCGACAACATGAAGAAGTACGGAGGGTTCATCCCCGGATTTCGGCCGGGCAGGCCCACGGCCGAGTATCTCGACCGTGTGTTGACCAGGCTCACCTTCGTGGGCGCCATCTTCCTCGCGGCTATTGCTCTGTTGCCGAACATTACGGGTAAGCTCACGTCGGGCAGCATCTCTTTCGGCGGCACCGGGCTGATCATCGTGGTGGGCGTTGCGCTCGATACGATGAAGCAGATAGAGGCGCAGCTGATCATGAGGCAGTACGAGGGCTTCCTGAAGTAGAAGTATGAAGTGGGAGTGCACGCATGATGCGGTTGGTTCTCATGGGGCCGCCCGGCGCGGGCAAGGGCACCCAGGCGGTTGGGCTTTCGCAGGAATACGGCGTCCCGCATATCTCTACGGGCGACATGTTCAGGGCGGCTGTGGCCGCCGGGACCCAATTGGGGCTCGCGGCGCGTCGGTACATGGATGCCGGCCAGCTTGTTCCCGATGAGATCACCCTGGGGATAGTCCGGGAGAGGTTGACACAGCCAGATGCAGCTCGCGGGTTTGTTCTCGACGGTTTTCCGCGAACGGTTCCGCAGGCAAGCGGGCTGCGGGAGGTCCTGCGCGGTAGCAACCTTCAGCTGGATGCGGTGGTTCTTATCGACGTGCCCGACGCCGAGCTGGTGAAGCGTGCGGTGGGGCGTCGGGTGTGTCGCGAGTGTGGGCGGGTATGGCATGTGGAGTTCAACCCCCCTCCCGGCGACACATGTTCCTGCGGCGGCGAGCTGATTCAGAGAGATGACGACCGTGCCGAAACGGTCGTGAAGAGGCTCGGCGCGTACCATGAACAGACGGAGCCGCTCAAGGGTTATTACTCGAACTTAGGGCTGCTTCTGCAGGTCGACGGGACGGGTGGCCCCGAATCGGTTCGCAAGCGCATCGCAGATGCGCTCGGAAGGTGCAATAGCAGATGATCATTCTGAAGACTCCGGACGAGATCGTCAGGATGAGGCGCGCGGGCGCGCTCGTCGGACGTGTTCTGGAAGTACTCCGAGGAAGCGTGCGGCCTGGTATCAGCACAGCCCGGCTCGACAGGATAGCCGAAAACGCAATACGCGAGGGGGATGGCATCCCGTCATTTAAGGGATATCGCGGATTCCCCGCCTCGATCTGCGTTTCGGTCAACGATGAGATCATCCACGGTATTCCGGGAGACCGCATTCTGGTCGAGGGCGATTTCGTTAGTATGGATGTGGGCGCCATAGTCGATGGGTACCAAGGGGATGCTGCCGTGACGCTTGGCGTTGGTGCGGTGTCGCCCGAGGCAGAGCGGCTGATGCGGGTTACCAGGGAGTCGCTGGCGGCCGGCATAGCGAATGCGCGGCCGGGCCTTCGTCTTGGAGATATTGGCAGCGCTGTTCAGGCGCTTGTAGAGAGTAACGGGTTTTCCGTGGTAAGAGACTTCGTAGGGCACGGAATCGGGCGGAAGATGCACGAGGAACCCCAGATCCCGAATTTCGGGCGCCCGGGCGAGGGGATCAGGCTTAGGGCAGGGATGGTACTTGCCATCGAACCGATGGTCAATGCGGGTGGGCACGAGGTTCGGATACTCGAAGATGGATGGACCGCGTGCACCATGGACGGATCTCTGTCGGCCCATTTTGAGCATACGGTTGCCGTGACTCTGGATGGTCCCGAGGTTCTGACTCTCCCGTAACACGCGAGGAAGGTGCGGAGGCTGTGTCTTCCGATGGTCCGTCACTCGGACGATTAGTAGTGTCGAAAATGGGAAGAGACAAAGGAAGGCTCTACATTGTGGTAGGCCTTTCAGGAGACCGGTACGCATACATCGCTGACGGTGTCACGCATAGGGTGTCGAGTCCGAAGCGAAAGAACAATGCTCATCTGATTGCTCTGGAGCAGGTGGATGAGGGCATCAGGTCGAGGCTCGCATCGGGCCTCCCTCTATCCGATACTCAGGTTGTTACGGCGCTGAGAGTTTACAGACCCCACCAGAGAAAGGAGGAGCATGCTCAGTAATGGCCAAGGAAGATTGCGTCGAAGTCGAGGGCACAGTGGTCGAGCCCCTGCCAAACGCGATGTTCAGAGTGGAGCTCGAGAACGGCCATAAGGTCCTGGCCCATGTGTCCGGCAAAATGCGGATGAAGTTCATCAGGATTCTGCCCGGCGATCGGGTCACCATCCAGCTGTCGCCTTACGATCTCACCCGTGGCAGGATCGTGTGGAGATACAAGTAGGAGGGTTTGACATGAAGGTAAGACCGTCCGTTAAGAAGATGTGCGACAAATGCAAGATAGTCAAGAGAAAAGGCCGTGTGCGGGTTATATGCGAAAACCCAACGCACAAGCAGCGGCAGGGCTAGGAGGTGTAGCGGCAGATGGCGCGAATCGCAGGCGTAGACCTTCCAAGGGACAAGCGGATAGAGATTGCCCTTACCTATATATATGGAATCGGCCTGACGTCGTCCAAGCAGATCCTAAGCGAGATCGGGATAGCCCCCGACACGCGCGTGAGGGACCTTACTGAGGACGAGATCGCAAAGCTCCGCGAGACGATCGATCGCAGCTACAAGGTGGAAGGCGACCTCCATCGCGAAGAGGCCCAGAACGCCAAGAGGCTCATGGAGATCGGGAGCTACCGGGGCCTTAGGCACCGTCGTGGCCTTCCCGTGAGGGGCCAGCGGACCAAGACTAACGCACGGACCCGCAAAGGGCCCAAGAAGACGGTTGGCGGCCGTAAGAAGAGCTAAGGGGGAGGATCGCTGATGGCAAAGAGACAGGCAAGGCCGAGGAGGCGCGAACGCAAGAACATTGAGTCTGGCGTGGCGCATATCAAGTCCAGTTTCAACAACACCCTTATTACGATTACCGACCCTTCAGGCGCAGTCGTCTCGTGGTCGTCGTCGGGCGCCATGGGCTTCAAGGGGTCCCGAAAGGGCACTCCCTTCGCAGCTCAGCAGGCAGCGGATGTGGCGGCGCGCGCGGCCATGGAGCATGGAATGCGTACCATCGAGGTTCTGGTTAAGGGGCCGGGGGGAGGACGCGAAGCCGCGGTCAGGTCGCTGCAGGCGGCAGGGCTGGAGGTCAGCATGATCAAGGATGTAACGCCCATCCCCCACAACGGGTGCAGGCCGCCCAAGAGACGGCGCGTGTAGCCAGGAGCGAACAGGAGGTGCTGAAATGTCGAGATATACGGGACCTACGTGCCGGCTCTGCCGTCGTGAAGGGACGAAGCTTTTCCTTAAGGGAGACCGGTGTTATAGCGAAAAGTGCTCTGTAGGCCGGAGGGCGTACCCGCCCGGTCAGCATGGGCAGGGGCGCAAGAAGGCTTCAGAATACGGGACTCAGCTTCGGGAGAAACAGAAGCTGCGAAGGATATATGGGATACACGAGGCTCAGTTCGCACGCTACTTCGACATGGCGGAGCGCAGGCGCGGAATCACCGGCGAGAACCTGCTCGCCATCTTGGAGACGCGCATCGACAACGTCGTGTACAGGCTGGGCATGGCGGATTCCAGGGCTCAGGCCAGGCAGTTGGTGCGGCATGGACATTTCGCGGTGAACGGCAAGAAGGTATCCGTGCCTTCGTACGAGATGCGGCCGGGCGACGAGATTGCGGTGAGGACCGGAAGCCGTAACTTGATCCACTTCAAGGGGATCGCCGAAGGGAGAGTTCCCAGCGTTCCGGCGTGGCTGTCGCTTGGAGAAGACCGACTGAGCGGCAGAGTGTTGTCGGTTCCAACGCGAGATCAGGTCGACCTGGACATCCAGGAGCATCTCATCGTCGAGCTGTACTCGAAGTAATGCTGCCCCAGATGAGAAGGAGGGTGCTGAGCGCGCTATGATCGAATCTCCAAGGCCTAGAATCGATTGCCAGGAAGATGGCGACCGATATGGCAGGTTTGTCGTAGAGCCCCTTGAGAGAGGATACGGCATAACCCTGGGTAATTCACTGCGCAGGATCCTTCTGTCGTCGCTACCTGGGGCTGCGATCGCCTCGGTTAGGATCGACGGGGTGCTGCACGAATTCTCCACTATCCCTGGGATCTACGAGGATGTTACCGATATCATTCTGAACCTCAAAGGCCTTCTCGTGAAGCTTCACGGTGACACCCCTAGGGTCATCAGGCTGAATGCTGAAGGCCCGGGAGATGTGACTGCCGCCGACTTTGAAGCCGACGCAGAAGTGGAGATCCTCAATCCAGAGTTGCATATCGCCACTTTGGGCACTGTCGAGCAGGTCAACCCGGCAACCGGCAGGCAGGAGGAGACCGGCGCGAGGCTATCGCTGGAGGCGCTGGTGGAGCCGGGCAGGGGTTACATGCCGGCTGAGAAGAACAAGCGACCCGACCAGCCCATAGGCGTGATACCGATGGATTCCATATTCACGCCCGTCGAGCGGGTGAACTATACGGTGGAAAACGCGCGCGTGGGCGGCGTCACTGACTACGACAGGCTCGTGCTCGAAGTGTGGACCTACGGCACCATGAGGCCGAAAGAAGCAGTGAGCAGCGCAGCCGGCATGATGACAGACCTTCTGAGGCTATTCGTCAATCTCTCACAGGAGGAAGAACCCGAAGAGCCCGAGGCGCAGCCGGTCCAGGACAACCGGGAGCGCGTGATGGAAATGACCATCGAGGAACTTGATCTGTCGGTGCGATCTTACAACTGCCTCAAGCGAGCCGGCATAAACAGCGTCGAGGAACTGACCCGCAAGACTGAAGAAGACATGATGAAGGTCAGGAATCTCGGCCGCAAATCCCTCGAAGAAGTCAAGCAGAAGCTGGAGACGCTTGGGCTGTCGCTTCGGCAGCCTGAGGAGTAGTATTACAGACGGTTAGGACTAAGGAGGAGAGCGCAAGTGAGGCAAGGCAAACTCGGCCGCACGGCGTCTGCAAGGCGCGCCCTTTTCCGCAGCTCGGTGACGAACCTGTTCGTACATGACAGGATCATCACCACTGAGTCGAAAGCGAAAGAGATGCGCCCCATTGCTGAGAAGCTTATAACATGGGCAAAAAAGGGCGACCTTCATCATAGACGTCTTGCGGCGCAGTACATTCTGGAGCCGGAGGCGCTGCAGAGGTTGTTTGATGAGATCGGACCCGAGTACGTTGAGAGACCCGGTGGATACACTCGCATTGTGAAACTCGGACCTAGGCGGGGAGACGCTGCGCCCCTCGCAGTGATTGAGCTGGTCGGTAGAGGCGTCGGCGAGAAGAAAGCCAAGGCTAAGAAGTGACGTGATAGCCCATGAAGCCTGTGATTCGCGTCGAGAACGTGTCATACACGTATGACGGCGGCGGCCCGGGCGAAGTGGAAGCTCTTCTCGACGTGAGCCTGGAAGTCGCGGGCGGCGAGTTAGTGGCGGTAATCGGGCATAACGGCTCCGGAAAGTCCACCCTCGCAAAACATATGAACGCCATTTTCGTGCCCACACGCGGCGATGTCTATGTGCTCGGGATGAACACACGTGATGAATCCCGGCTGTGGGACATCCGCCAGACGGTGGGCATGGTGTTCCAGAACCCGGACAACCAGATAGTGGCCACTACCGTCGAGGAGGATGTGGCGTTCGGGCCCGAGAACCTCGGAGTGCCGCCTGCCGAGATCAGGCGGAGGGTCGACGAGGCTCTCGCAATTGTCGATATGACCGGCTACGAGAAGTCCGCTCCCCACATGCTCTCGGGAGGGCAGAAACAGCGCGTTGCCATCGCCGGCGTCATCGCAATGAGGCCGAAATGCATAGTCCTCGATGAGCCCACAGCCATGCTTGACCCGGTGGGCAGAAGCGAAGTGCTGGCTACCGTGCGGCGCTTAGCGGCGGAAGAGGGCATAGCGGTCGTGCACATTACTCACTTCATGAACGAGGCGGTCCTGGCCGACAGGGTCATAGTCATGGAAGGTGGGCGCATCGCGCTGGAGGGAACGCCGCGAGAGGTGTTTTCACAACCGGCGACGTTGAGGCGCCTTGACCTGGACGTTCCGCAGGTAACCGAGCTCGCCTACGAACTCAGGGCGGCCGGGGCGCCTCTGCCGCGATGCCCGCTCACAGTGGCTGAGCTGGTTGAGGATATCGCGGCACTCGTCGGCAAGGGGGCCGGGCTGAGTTGAGCGACACGATAATCGAGGTGCGCGACGTCTGCTACACATACATGCGGGGCACGCCCCTGGCCAGACAGGCGCTTGCCAATGTGAACGTGTCAATAGAACGGGGCGAACTGGTGGCCATAATCGGGCGGACCGGTTCCGGGAAATCCACGCTCATACAGCACTTCAACGGGCTGCTCAAGCCCGATTCCGGGAGCGTGGTGGTGGGAGGGCGCGACATATGGCGCAAGGGCGTTGCGCTGCGCGATATTAGGCGTAAAGTCGGGCTGGTATTCCAGTATCCAGAACACCAGCTGTTCGAGGAGACGGTGGCCGCCGACATCGCCTTCGCGCCACGCAACCTCGCGATGAGTGAAGCCGAGGTGGACGAGGCTGTTCGCGAGGCCATGCGCGTGGTGGACCTCGATTATGATGCCCTGTGCGCGAGGTCTCCCTTCGAGCTTTCGGGCGGTCAGAAGCGTAGAGTAGCGATCGCCGGCGTACTGGCTATGCGTCCTGAGGTGCTGGTGCTGGACGAGCCCACCGCCGGGATGGATCCGCGTGGGCGCGAAGAAGTGCTGGCCGAGATCAGGCAACTCCATGAGACGCACGGCTACACAATCGTGCTGGTATCCCACAGCATGGAGGACGTGGCTCGCTTCGCCGAGAGGCTAATTGTCATGGACGGTGGCGCCGTCGTAATGGAGGGCTCGCCCCGCGAGGTGTTTCGAAATCGTGAAGACCTCGTCCGAATGGGCCTAGGTGTGCCCCAGGTCACTGGCCTGATGGCGGAGCTTGCAGCGAGAGGCTTGCCCTACGCTGAAGATGTGATCACTGTGGAGGAAGCCTTGCACACCCTGTTGCCGGCACTGCTTGGGGCACCGAGTGCAAGTGCGAGTGCGAGTGCGAGTGCGGGTGCGGGTGCGGGTACGCGCGCAGGCAACGGCGAAGGGGAGGTGGGCGAGTGAACATCTCTTCTGTTGCGATAGGCCAGTATATCCCGGGTGAGTCACTCGTGCATCGGCTGGATCCCCGCACCAAGATCGCGCTGTCGCTGGTAGTGGTGGTCGCGCTGTTCATAGTGAAGAGCGCGTGGGCATACGCGGCGCTCGGGGCGCTCATCATCGGAACAGTGGCGGCAGCGCACGTACCGTTGAAAATGGTTCTCAGGGGACTCAGGCCTCTGCTGTTTGTCATGGTGCTCACATTCGGCCTTCATCTCTTCATGGATCCCGGAGAGCCGATTTTCCGAATAGGCAAGATTGTTGCGACCGACAAGGGCCTGGCCCAGGGGCTCATAACTGTGGCTCGTTTGTCGCTGCTCATAATGGCGACATCAATTGTTACCCTGACCACGTCGCCGATTGCATTCACGGACGGGCTCGAAAGCTTGCTAAAGCCGCTCTCATTCGTGGGTGTGCCCGCTCATGAGCTGGCCATGATGATGACTATTGCGCTCCGCTTCATCCCGACTCTTCTGGAGGAGACGGACAAGATCATGAAGGCGCAGATGGCGCGAGGAGCGGACTTTGAGACCGGCAACATCGCCAAACGCGCCCGGGCAATGATCCCGATACTTGTGCCCCTGTTCGTCAGCGCATTCAGACGCGCCGACGAGCTGGCCATGGCGATGGAGGCCAGATGTTATCGGGGCGGGCAGGGCAGGACCAGGCTGAGGCAGCTCAGGCTGGGCTCGCTGGACGTGGCCGCTCTGGTGCTTGTCACCGTGTATGCTGTAGCGGTTGTGGCGGTGTTGTGAGATGCGCCGTATCGGCCTAGTGCTAGAGTATGTGGGCACAGAATACCAGGGCTTTCAGGTACAGGCGGGCGAGGCGGGCGCCGCGACGGATGAGGCCATTGGCGGTCCGGGCCCAGAAACAGCGCGAGCAGCTCAGTCGTCAGGGGCCGGTCGGGCAATGGGGATCGGGCGGACTGGGCGGACTGTACAGGGCACGGTAGAAGCCGCGATCGCGCGCATCACGGGCGAACAATGCAGGATAACCGGCGCGGGACGCACCGATGCCGGAGTGCACGCCCTGGGCCAGGTGGCCAGCTTCGACACTTGTTCGCGCATACCGGGCGATAGGTTTGCGCCCGCGCTCAACACCGCGTTGCCGCCGGATGTGAGGGTACTCAGATCGTTTCAGGCGCCGGACGGCTTCAACGCACGATACGATGCCATCGCCAAGGTGTATCGGTATATCATCGTGCCGAGCCGGATCGTGGGAGGGGCAAGACCGGGCCCGGAGGCGCAGTTGGACCCTGGAGCCCAGCCAGGCGGCGCGATTTTGGCCGGAAGGGCTTTACTGGTTCGGCGCCCTCTGGATATGCAGGCCATGGCGCAGGCATCCGGGTGCCTGGTTGGGCAACACGATTTCCGCGCATTTGCGTCGACAGGTTCGTCTGCCAAAACCAGCGTACGGACGATCCGTCGCCTGGAGGTTGGGCCTATTCGGTTCGAGATCCTGGGGCTAGACGCGGTGGCGGTGGAGATCGAAGCGGATGGATTCCTGTACAAGATGGTTCGCACCATAGTAGGCGCCTTACTCGGGGTGGGTACAGGCCGGGCCGACGTGGGGTCTGTCGAAACACTGCTCGCCTCGGGCGACAGATCCAAGGGCCCCGCGACTGCTCCGCCTGACGGACTATATCTGGTGAGGGTGATCTACCCCGAGCCAGTGGCGACGCTGGTGTCAGGGGCAATGTAGAACTATGGCGGGGCTCGTACGTTGCCTGGCGAGGAGCCGATCCCGGCGGGATCCCCGAACCTGTGCCCTGTGGGCCAGGGTTTCCGAGGGGCCTGGGCAAACCGACACAGGATGGCCCAAAAAGGTGTCCCGTAGGGTACAGGATGCCCCCGCCGACCTTGGCGCGGGCAGACGGGCCGAGGGCGATCGTTTCGGCCCACGCCTTCTAGCTGCGGTGTTCGCACCTGCGCATTTCACTGCGCGGCGCGTCGGGCGAGGGCCTCCGCGAACCTGTGCCCTGTGGGCCAGGGTTTCCGAGGGGCCTGGGTAAACCGAC
>DAOTAC010000003.1:0-20923 GCA_035382325.1 Bacillota bacterium
AGCTTACGGAAGCGTCGAAGCGGTACACGGCGTCAGCCTGGCCGTGGAGCAAGGCCAAATCGCTACAATCCTGGGCGCCAACGGCGCCGGCAAGACAACTACCCTGCGTGCCATATCAGGCCTCATAAGGCCGAGATCTGGGTCCATCCTACTAGGGGATGCCGACATATCCCAGATACCGGCACACGAGATCGTAAACCGCGGCGTCGCCCACGTGCCTGAGGGCAGACGCGTGTTTCCAACACTTACGGTGGAGGAAAACCTGAAGCTAGGCGCATACAAGCACAGAGGACACCCTGACAAGGTCAGCTCCAACACGGCCCGGGTGTACAAGCTCTTCCCCAGGCTTGAGGAGCGCCGCATGCAGCTGGCCGGAACACTGTCAGGCGGAGAGCAGCAGATGCTCGCCATTGGGCGCGGGCTCATGCCCGACCCCGACATCCTGCTGCTAGACGAACCATCGCTGGGCCTTGCGCCCAAGCTGGTCCAGGAGATATTCCGAGTTGTCCGCGAGATCAACGGGCAAGGCGTAACCATACTCCTTGTGGAGCAAAACGCCCGGCTGGCCCTGCGCATCTCAAACCACGCCTACGTGCTGGAGACAGGGCGAATCGTCCTCTCCGGCCCAGCGGACGAATTGCGCCGCGACGCAAGGGTCAAGAAAGCCTATCTCGGAGAGAAGTAAGCTCAGCAAAACGGACTGAGCAATACGAACTGAGCAACACGGACTAAGCAACTGACAGCGGGAGGCCGGCCTTAAGGGCTACGCCTCCCGCTGTGCTAGCGATGCCGCTCGCGCGACCTCGCTCTGATCTCGTCGGCCGTGGGCCACCTGCGTATGGTCAAGCCTCTGGCTGCCATAAGGTAGTCTTCCCACCTTAGTGTGGAGTCGTCCTTGATGTCGAGCTCGTAGGCACCGCCCGGTTCCGACACGACAAGGTGAGCATCGGCATCTAGGAAGGAGAAGTTGATATCGGAGATCGGCACTTCCACTCCAGCGGTTCCCTCCGGACCGGAGAATGTGAGCGCGCCGCTGGCGAGCCTAAGCGTTCCGATGCCGAGATCAGTCACGCCCGATGAGGGTCCGAGCCTCCATACATGCGCAGTGCGCGAAAGGTTGAACACGCCATCAGGCGCGTCCTCCATCTCGCCGGCGCGCAGCTTCTGAATCAGGGCCGACCTGTATTCGCTCTCCGTCATGCTCCGCCCGGTTTTCTCATCGACGATCCTGAGATCGCGCGTCACAGTCCATCTGGCGCCGCACTTGGAGCACTCCAACCCCGACTTGATCTCCTTGAGCGTCGCAGCTCCCCCGCAGCTCATGCAGCCCCATGCCACCATGGTAATTCCTTTGTGCGATGACAGGGCGCGCCGCGGAACCGGGGGGTGGCCTACAAGGGAGAACATCTTTGACTCTATCTCGCGCCGAAACTCGGACACCGACTCATAGTCACATGGGTTCACAGGCGGGAAGAATCGGACCTCCCACTCGCAAAAGGCAGGCCCGGCTGACCAGGCAGGCCAACACTCATGGGCGCCCAGGGACGTGATTGGCACAACCGGCGCGCCCAGATAGTGCAGTACTCGGTACACCTCATCGCTCACGATGTTGCAGCCGCCGTCCCAGTTGTACTGGCCCTGGGGGAATATTCCCACAGCCTCTCCTGCCTTCAGATGGTTGCGCATGGCGCGGATCGCCGATATGTCGCGGCCCCATTTGCGCTTAGGTATCGCCCTGTTCGCGCGGAGAAACCATCTCAGAACAGGACTTCTGAACGCCTCGTCGGCTGTAACGTAATGGATCATCCTATTGACAAACAGACCGATGGCGTACGGATCGGCGATGCTCATGTGGTTAGATGCAAATACCACAGGGCCCTCGGTGGGGATATTCTCAACACCCACTGCCCTGATTCGCCAGAGAAAGGACGCCAGTAGGCGGACGAGGAAGACTGCCAGCAAAGCCACGATGTCGAGTTCCTCCGCATCGGCGATCAGCGCCGCCCATCGCGGGATGAGACCGGGGACGCTTCTGCGGTAATCCTCATACCGCTCACCAAAAGCGCTCGCCAGACGTGGTTCCTCTACGAGCTTAGCCCACGCGGCGAAAGCAAGCCCGAGCGCCGCCGCAAGGATGACGCGGCCGGGCGAGCGCATCCACAGCCCGACTCCGATCCAGAACAGCGTGTAGCCCCAGAAGAGCGGATGGCGGACGAAAGTGTAGATATGCCTGTCTACGATGTGCAAGGTGTGGCCGCCCGGCCAGTTCTTGCCCACGTATGACAAGACCAGGAACGCCCGAATCGCCACATAGACACCGAATACTGTGGCAATCGTGCCAATGGCCGTGCTCACTGCGGGCAGCGGCATCGCAGGCAGCGATGCATCCAGGACCGCTGAGAGCCTGGCCATGCCCCTAGGTAGTATGACAAGGTAAAAGGCGGCTTGCAGTCCGACGAACAACGGCATCCATACGCTGGCCCTATCCTGCATAGCAGCATCATGAGAACCCATCTTTGCGCCTCCAATAGCTGATCTCTCTGACCTTCCACTGCCTGATGGTTGCGCCGCGCGCTGCCGACACGTAGTCCTCCCAGCGCACCGGCGAATCACCTTCCACTTTGAACTGCACCGCGCCATGCGGTCCCACAACGACTAGGTGGTTGGCGAGGTTTAGGTACGTAAAGTCGATACTATCCAGCGCAATCACAAGTGGCTCCGCGCGTTCTTCGCCTGCAGCTTGTCCGCTCCCGGCTTCAAAGACCAGCGCTGCACAGCTAAGCTTCAAAGTCCCTTGGCCCAGCGGCTTCAGCCGCCGAGTAGACTCGATTCTGTAGCCCGTGGCACTACACCCGATCCGAAAGTCCCTCCCTAGCGCCCCGTCCATCCTACCTTCGTAGAGACGTTCGACCAGCGCTGCGTGGTATTCTCGGGGAAGCATGCGTATCTGCCCGCCGCTCTGGGCTCCCGGTTGGGGCCTCGGCCCCCGTTCGGGGGATTGCCTAGACTCCAGCTCCAGAGCGGGCGTAATAGCCCAGGCCGCCCCGCACTTCGAACACTCCAGCCCTTCACGGGTTTCGCGAAGGGTCATATCGCCGCCGCATCGAATACAGCCCCACAGTACGCTGGTAATCCCCTTGTGGAGAGCAAGTGCGCGGCGAGGCATCGGCGCTTCACACGCAAAGCCGAATATCCTTTGCTCGACGGCCTTCCGGAAGTCCCGCACCGACGAAAACTGCCCGGGATGGATAGGTTCACAGAAGCGAACAACCACATCGGACAACCCGGGCAACCTCGACCATCGCGGCCAGGCTTCATGCCCGCCTATCAAAGTTGCGCAGAGTATCGGCACGTCAAGATGGTGTAGAAGCCTGTACACCTCATCGCCCACGATCACCGGGCCGCCATCCCAGTTACGCTGGCCTTCGGGGAAGATGCCTACTGCGTCCCCTGAGTCGAGGCGGCGAAGGATGGACCGAATAGATGCGATGTCCCGGCTCCACCTGCGCTTGGGCATTGCGCCGAACACACGGAAGAACCAGCGAGTAACAGGATGCCTGAACAGCTCATCGGATGCCACGAAGTGGATACATCGTGTGAAGTACATCCCTAGGAGTAGAGGATCGGCCAGGTTCACGTGGTTACATACCACCATAACCGGCCCGTCTTTCGGGATGAACTCCTCGCCCTCCGCCCGCACATTCCACAGCCCCCGGCACAGAGCGCTCCCCAGCATCGTGAGGGTAAGCATAGTGTTGGGAAGCTCACGCAGGTCGTAGTAGAGCGCCTTCCATACCGGCAGGACCATGGGCGTCTGCCGGCGGTACTCTTCATAGGCCGCCCCGTACCTTCGGCGCAAGCGCGGTTGCTCAACCGCAAGCGACCATGACACAAACACCACACCCAGCATCAATGCCTCAGCGAGAAGCGCAACCGAGCCGGTCCAGATCGCCAGGCCTATCCAGAACATGGTGTATCCCCAGTACATCGGGTGGAGAACAAACCTGTAGATACACTTGCTCACCAAGTACCGTGGTTCGCTTCTCGGCCACCCCTTGCCGGCAAACCACAACACCACGGCGCCACGCCATGCCACGTACGCCCCGAGCAGGCAGACACACGTGCCCACAATTGCTCTGGGCATCTCGAGGGGCGTATCCGGGACATATGGAGACAGACGGGGCGCCAGGTGCAGCATGGCCCATGGTAGGGCAGCTAGGAACAACGCGGCCCAGGCCAATAGGGCCAGCGGCGCCATGGCCCTTGCCGCATTGCCGGCGCCGGAGCCAATGCCGCTTGAGTTGGGTGCCGAATTGGGCTTCAAGTTGAACATCTCGTTTGCTGCCTCCAGGCTGTTGGCTGACTATCTCCAGGCGATCCCCAGGCTACGTTCATCGATCCCCAGGCTACTTCCCGAATGCGGGTCCGGCAATCGCGGCAACCGGACCGTTTGGATCGACTAACCCCTTACATGCCGACCACGGCACCAGCACCACCCAGGTTCCCTGTGCATAGCTGCCCATCTCGTAGGGCCCGAAGAACAGGTCGATGCCTGCAGGGCTCACAGTAAACCTGTTCATGTTCTTGGCGGGTACCTCCCGGACCTCGCCGCTCACGACCCAGTCGGCGCCGCGCGCCTTAAGGTCCCGGATCACATAGTCGGAAACTACTTTTTCCCACCCAGTCCCCTTTTTGAATATCTGATCGATAGCAAAAGCGGTCACCCCGTTCTTGCCGACTTTCAGGTTCATAGACGTATGAAAGGTCATTCCATGAGCACCGCCGGTGAAGTGGTAGACCTCATTCATCATGCTGATTAGGGAGCTAGAATAGTAACGCGTGGTCACCTCGCTGAAATGCTCCCACGACCACCATGAGGCATCGGGCTCGAACTCAAGATCATCACTCATCGGATCCGCAGGATCACTCCAGATACTAGCAGCCGCCGCCCATACCTCTCTATCCACGAAGGCTTGCACATCCTGGAGTCCACGGTTCTTGCCGGCGCCGGTGAACACCGGGTGAGCGACATGTACCTTGATGAAGCCCATCCTCATCTCTTCGGTGGTAACGATCTCAGCTGCCGCAGCCAGTTCGAACGTGAATGACTTGGTTCCGTCGGCACTGGTCCATTTGCCGCTCCAGGTGGACTTCAGAGGGTTGAAGGCTCCCGTCCAGGTCCCGGTCGTCTTGCCATCGGCGGTCCGCTCGGTCAAGCGCACGCGACCGTCGGCGAACGTGCCCGCAAGCTCCAGCGGTGTGCCTATGGTCTCATACCAGTAACGCCCGGATACCTTTGCGCCCTCAATCTGCAACTCCATCTGAACCGCAAATTTGCCTCCGATGCTCCCGGTAAAATGGTATCCAACGGGCCCGAAGGCCAGCGCGGGCTGACTTTGCGCCAGCGCCAGAGCTAGGCACATACAAAACGACAGCAGGAGTATGGCCTTACCCGACGGTCTGCTCAGCATCAAAACCGCCTCCCAACGTTCGCACAATTCCCACTCGCAACCTGGGTTTACAGCCTGCAAGTCCTGTGGGTCAAGCATAACACATTCCACCCGGTCACAGCCATCATCTGTCTGGCTCCGGGCGCGCTGGCGGCGCTTCGGTTGCTGCTCTCCGAGACCAAGACCTTTTCCATCTGGTTGGGAGGAAGGCCTTGCGGAAAACCCACAGGACTAGGATGGACCGTGGCGTCCATAGTCCATGGCATCTGCTATAGGCAACCACTGCGGGAATCAACGCTTCGCGCTCCATGGTAGGCAACATATATGCGCCATACGCTGCGTGTTCGCCGCCAACCGTGTATCTGGCTGGCCTTTTGCGATGTGTTCGTTCTTGGAACAGGTTTTGGCGGATGTGTCGCGAATCCGAACAACAGGTGGTGTATATCGGAACGTATATCCGCATAGAAGTGGAGAATGGGATGATTTGGTGGCTGCAGCGACAGATGATGGGGCGATGTGGCTTGTATATGGGCTATTGTGCCAGTATGTTGCATCTTTGGTGAGCCCAAATGGGGAGATATGTTATGCCCGCTTCGCCTGCTGCCAGGCATCGATCCGCTTCGTCTACGATTGCAACCGCGTGGCCGGGCGCAGGATGTGCTATGATTGTGATGCACTAAGACTAGCCTGAGGTGATTACCGCATGGACTCCGGTATGAACTGCGAGAAGGTTGCCGACGCACTCGGCGCCTGGATCAAGGAACGTGTTCAGGCAGCAGGCTGCCGCGGTATTGTGTTTGGGCTCTCGGGAGGGCTTGACTCGGCTGTGGTGGCAGGGCTCGGAATGCGCGCCATGCCCGATGGGTGCCTGGGCGTGGTGATGCCATGCCGCTCCGACCCGGAGGACGTAAAGGATGCGCTCGCATGTGCTCGCGCCTTTAGCCTGCCTGCGCTCGTGTGCGACCTCACCTCCCTCTTCGACCAGCACCTTGCCCTCGTCTCTGGCTGCCTGTCGGACGCCGCCGCCCGCCCCGATGTCGCGTTCGCGGCTCCTGCCCTCACAGCCATGGCTGATTCTGCCGCACGCGTCGCAGTATCGGACCCCGGCCGAGCCCGCATGGCCCAGGCAAATCTCAAACCTCGCCTGAGGATGACTGCGCTGTACTACTACGCCAACGTTCTGGGCTACCTAGTAGCAGGCACAACTAACCGAAGTGAGCTCACGGTCGGTTACTTCACCAAGTACGGCGACGGGGGATCCGACATCATGCCTCTTGCAGGCCTAGTGAAATGGCAGGTGCGCGAACTCGCCTCATACCTGGGCGTTCCCCGGCATGTTATCGAAAAGGCCCCCACGGCCGGCCTCTGGAGCGGCCAGACCGACGAGGGCGAAATGGGCATATCCTATGCCGAGCTAGATCATTATATACTTACCGGCGAAGCTGATGACGCCGTACGCAGGCGCGTCGATTCTCTAAACCGCGCCGCCCAGCATAAACTGACCAGGCCGCCAGTGCCGAGTATTCCCCTGGAATGAGGACACCAGTCGATGCCGTCAGCCGGTTTCCCGAGAAGCACAGTCCTGCCAAGATCCACACATTGGCCCCCTGATCAGGCGAAGATACCTGCCAAAACGTACCTAGGACCGATACAGCAATGTCTCCCTGGTGAACATCTTCACGGCCACCGGCAACACTACAGCGGCTGCGATCACGCTCCCCACGGCCGACAAGGCCACTGCGTCCCACTGCAGCCCTCCGGCCTGCGCCATCCTTCCCAGGGCCGCGAATGGGCCATAGACCGGTATGAGGCATGCCCACAAGGCCTTCGCCTGAGAGAAGGCAGCCACAAACCCCGGGATCATCACGGCAAATATCAGCGGCGTGGCGCCCGACTGCGCGTCGCGGAACGTGCGCGCCCTCACACTGATCATCATCTGAGCAACACTCACGACCAGGGCCAGCGGTATGCCGGTAAGGAGCGATCCCGCGAGCACGAATCCCGGCAGGCCTTCACTCCCGGCTGCTCCCTGCGGCATGAGATTACTCACTGCCCAGAACGCGGTGAGCGTAAGGACCAGCGGGATTACAGATATGGTGAACACAGCGCCCAGTTTGCCTAGGAAGACTGCCATGTCGGATGCAGGGGTCACGAGCAGCGACTCGAGCGTTCCCCGTTCCTTCTCGCCGGCTGTTACGTCAATTGCCACGAACAGACCACCCTGTGCCACGGTAACGGCGACAAGTATCGTCAAGTAGAAAGACGCAAAGAAAGCCCCGCGCTGCTCCGGCGTGGCCAGATCTTCTGTATTGAGCGCAACAGGGACCAGGATAGACGGATCAACCTCGCGGGCCGCCATCCTCTCCGCAACTACCATCTGGTTGTAGGCTCCAACAGCCAGTTGTAGACGAGTGTCGGAAAATCCTCCCCCAAAGATGCCGCCGGCAGTGCTGTTGGTGAGCAGACGCGCCATCGCCGGGCGTTCCTCTGCGACATCCTCAGTGAAACCAGGCTCGAACACCAGGCCTGATTCCTTCTTGGCATCCTGGATGACTGCTTCGAGGTCGCCCTGGTATTCCTCAAGGGTTATCCCGTACCTGCCGAACATGTCCAGAAGCCTTGCGTCGGCATATGCGACTCCCTGCGCCGGGATGGTGAGCGGTTTCTCCCTCCGTGCGGTCATCGCCTTCATCAGCATGGGCGTGAAGCTGGCGTAGAAGATCCCGATTACCAGCGGAATCACGATGGCCTGCGTCATGCCCTTCCGGTCGCGCACCGTGTCCATGATCTCTTTGCGCCATATGTTCATCACGTCTCTTAGCATCGTAGCTCTCACCTCCCGCTCACCTTACACGTCGGCCGGTGCTGCTCAGGCCATTGCCGCTGCCGCTGTTGCCGCCGCCGTGTGCGTTGCCGTCAGCATTGGCGTACTCGCTCACAAGAAGGCCCTGTGCCCCGCCTGCTAGAGCCACAAAAGCGTCCTCCAGGCTGTCGCGCCCGGTCTTTCCCATGAGCTCGGCCGGGCTTCCCACGGCTGCGATGCGTCCGCGGATGATTATCGCGACTCTGTCGCAGAGTTTCGCAGCCTCGTCCATGTAGTGCGTGGTAAACAGCACGCAATGGCCCCTGTCGCGCAGCATCCTAATGACATCGCGCGTCTCGCGCACGGCCATCACATCCAAGCCGCTGGTGGGCTCGTCCATTATCACATTCTTGGGGTCATGCACCAGCGCACGGCCGAGGATTACCTTCTGCCGTTGCCCACGGCTGAAGCCCTGCGTGCGCCGGTCGGCAAACTGGCCCATGCCCAGCATGTCGATGACGGCCTGCACGCGCGCGTCGAGATCCGAGCCGGAAAGGCCGTAGAAGCCACCGAAATACGTGAAATGCTCGCGCGGAGTGAGTCGCGGATATGTCCCGCTCGAATCGGTCTGCACGCCGAGCGCCCGTCGAACAGCAGCCGGGTTCCGCCCCACATCGTTACCGTCCACAATTACAGTGCCCTGCATCGGACGGATCAGCCCGCAGATCATCCTGAGAGTCGTGGTCTTGCCCGCCCCGTTCGGGCCTAGCAGCCCGGTTATGTGCCCGTCAGGGCAGTGAAAACTCACTCCGTCCACCGCCCGGACCTCTCCGTAGTGCTTCACGAGATCCCTTACCTCGATCAACTAGCCCCACCGCCCTTCCCGGCCCGCGCGCGGTCCCAACCGCGCGCGCCACTCCCGCCGTTCGCGCTACTCCCGCCGTTCGCGCGGTTGGCGCCACCAGCATTACCTTTTTGTTTTCGACCCGCGGCCCGGGATTCCTCCACCGACTTCATCAGCCGTGCGTCTTACCGGCGATGACACAACCGTAATGCTCTCGATGACCACTTCCTCCTGAATCGCTTCCGGGCGAGACGGGTCGCGAGTGCGCCTCACCTCCACGTGAGGCAGAACCACCGAAAGCTCGTGCGCGACTGCTGCCGCCGGCATCACCCTCTCCACAATCATGGTCTGCCCGGCGATGGCGATCTCGATGTAGTCTCGGGGCGCGGCGGCGCCGGCCGAGAACAGAGCAGCGAGCCTTCTTAGCACCCCTACCGCCGGGGCCATGTATGCCGCAGGGCTCAGTCGCGACCTCCGAACCGAAGTCTTCCGCACAGGCTCCTGATCAGCCTCCTGCATACGTACGCGAGCGGGCGCCCGAATCCGACCTGTCATATCAGCCTCAGTCCTTTCTCATAGGCTTACCCACTTACCAACATATGAACAGGCAGGACATGCGGACACGGCATGGAATAACTCGTGCATACGGGCATAGTCGACTGGATCGTACGAACGGAGTTGTAGCTGTTGGCAAACAGCAAGGTCGCTTTCGCCATGATACTTGCACTCCTGTGTGCCGGGGCGCTCTTCTTGGTGGGCCTATCCCTTTCATCGCATAGCGTGCCGGGCTACCCGGACATACACCCGCTTTCCGCCGGCCGCGTCAGCGTTATTGCCTTTTCGGTATGGGCCTTCACAGCGGGGCTATTCGTCGTGGCAGCGGTGGTGTTTGCCATAGCCGAGCGGCGGGAGAGCGGAACCCGCTCCGTGCTCCGTCTGCCCAGGACTCAATCGCTTCTGACCTGGCTCGTGCTGGCCATGGCGCTGCTTACAGCGCTAACCCTCATGAACAATGGGCAGGCACGCCGGGAACTGCCGGCCAAGGAGCCCGCCGAGTCTTCGTCGCCCATCGGCCCAGAGGAGCTCTCGCAACCGCCCCCAATGCCGGGCGCAGAGTCAAGCTCAGAAGGCAAGCCTTCCGTGCGGCGCGCGCCTACGGCATCTTCGCCCTGGGCAGTGTATGCGATAGCCATGGCCACGCTGGCCCTGGCAGGAGTCGTTGCAGCGCTCGCCCTGAGCCCCGGGCGAAAACCGTTCGCTGCCGCCCCCGAAGCGGCGCCTGAGCAAGCCGGCGACGATCACGCGATCGACCCTGCGTGGTCCGACGAAGAGGCGACCTGCGCCATACAGCAAGAACCCGACCCGCGCGCTGCGGTGATCATGTGCTACCGCCTCTTCCAATCCATGCTCGAGCAGGCAGGGGTCCGAATCGAAAAGCATCACACGCCTGAGGAATGCGGGCGAATCGCGGTCAGCTCACTCAAACTGCCGCGTCGTGCCGTGTTCAGGCTGGTCGGCCTGTACAGCAGAGCGCGCTTCAGCGAGCACTATGTCAGCGAGTCACATAAGTCCGCTGCCCTGGCCGAGGTACGCCAGATCGCCACCTATGTGCGCGAGATCCTGGCGGCAAGGGATGAGGCAGGGGATGAGGCAGCGGCTGAGGTAAGGGATGAGGCAAGAGCTGAGGCTAGAGCCGAAGCGGAGTCAAAGGAGGTGCCCGACACTGTCGCTTTTGGGCCCAAACGAGCATGATCCGTTCGCGGACTACATTCACATGTTGCTGGCCATGTCGGTCATCATCATACTGTCTTTGGACATATACCGGCTCAATCCTGTGTGGGCGAAGCCCTTCACAATACGTCTCGCCGGTTTGAGCTTGATCTACGTCGGCTACTTCAGGGCATGGCAGGTGACCCGCGCATCGGTAGAGGGGCCTGCGCCCTGGAACACGCGCCGCAGGCGCCACTTCTGGGACTGGGTCGACTCGATGCTCCCCTGGCGCCGCAAGCTGGAGGCGCCCCCACGGGTATGCCCTGAGTACGACACCCTGTACCGGCAGTTGCAGATGTCCATGCGTCGCGGTCGCTACTTCGCACGCTTTCTGGAAGAGCATGGCGCCCCGCCCCACGTGGTGGAGTATGCGCAGGCCCATCTCGCGGATAGCAGTAACCTACGCCATGAGCAAGTATCGTCAGTATTCGATATCATGGAGGAGTCGCTATGAGTGTGTACACGCCCGAACCCGCTGATCAATCGGCGCCGGCCATTGCCTGGGCCTGCGACAAGTGCCGCGAGGTCGTGTCGGCTGTAGGAACGGTGATAGTGGGAAAAGACGAGCAGCTGGAGTTGATCTTAACGACTCTGGTCTCCAATGGGCACCTCTTGCTCGAAGATGTGCCCGGAGTGGCCAAGACCCTGGCGGCGCAGGCCACCGCTCAAGCCCTTGGGCTTGACTTTCGCCGCATCCAGTTCGTCCCCGACCTGCTGCCCGGCGACATCATGGGCAGCTTCATCTACGACTCCCGCGCCGACTCGTTCAGGTTCAGAAGAGGGCCGATCTTCACTAACTTGATTTTGGCAGACGAGATCAACCGCGGGACGCCCAAGACTCAGTCCGCCCTGCTCGAAGCCATGCAGGAGCAGCAGGTCACTGTGGAAGGCCAGAGTTTTGCGCTGGACAAGCCTTTCATGGTGATCGCCACTCAAAACCCGCTCGAATTCGAAGGGACTTACCCGCTTCCCGAAGCGCAGATCGACCGATTCCTCGCCAGGCTGAGCATGGGTTACCCATCCCCTGAGGCCGAATGCGAGATGCTGGCGCGACGGCAGTCGCGGCAGGCAGATGCTGTGATACTCTCGCCTGTCCTTAGTAAACAGGACTTCCTGGAGATACAGCGGGCCATTGAGACAGTCCACGTGAACCCCGACATACACAACTACATCGTGCAGATAGTCACAAAAACGCGCGTCGACCGCCGCGTGCAGCTGGGAGCCTCGCCCCGGGGCAGCCTCGCCCTGTTCAAGCTGTCGAGGTCGCGGGCTATGATGCAGGGGCGCGACTTCGTGACGCCCGACGATGTGAAGGCTGTAGCTGTGCCGGCGCTAGCGCACCGGGTGCTTCTCCGGCCTGAGCTCTGGGCTGAGCGCATCTCCGGAGAAACGGTAGTCCGAGACGCGCTGGATGATGTGCCGGTGCCCAAGGCGGAATGGAGGTGAGTCTGCTTGCGCACGCGTGTGGCCGGTAAAGCTTATGTGTACATCGCCATGTCGGGCGCGCTCGTACTGGCCGCACTTGCGACTAGTAGAATCGAGCTGTTCATGCTGGCCACGCCCCTCATCTTCGTTCTGCTCTCGCTGGCTTTCGAAGCGGGTGCTGCTGAACCCAAGTACACAGTAAGCACCCATCTCCAACGGGATCGGTGTTTCGAGGGCGACAGAACAGAGGTATGCGTAACCGTTTCGGCCGCATCCTGCGTTCCACTGCTCAGCCTGCACATCATGGTCTGCGATGCAGACAACCACGTGCTTGCCTCGCGCCACTTCACACTGTCGCTCGGGCCGGGCGAAACACGTGTCTTCCAGTTTGAGCTGGAGATGCCTGTTCGAGGCGTGTTCTACGTGGGTGATGTGGTCTCGCGCGCCTACACTCGCTCCGGGCTGAAATCGTACCCGGACCGTGTGTGGACCGGAACGGAGTGCATCGTGTATCCCAGGCCTGATACGATCAGGATAGACTGGAGCGCGTCGGCACGGTCACGGCAGCATGTGGGCGAATCCTCATCCAGGATGTCCGGCGACGGGCTCGAGGTGTCAGATGTCCGCCTGCACATGCCGGGCGATCCCGTTCGCCGCATCAATTGGCGCGCTACCCAGAGGCACGGCCAGCTGTACATCAACGACAGCCTACGCGACCGCAACATCGACGCGGTGGTAGTAGTGGACGGCCTCGTCGATCTGGGAGAGCCCCCACATTCCTATTTGGACTGTGCCTGCCGGGCCGCCGCCAGCATAGCGCTGGCATTCCTCCGGAGCCGCGACAGAGTCGGGGTGATCAGATATGCAGGCGCGGTGGACTGGGCTGTCCCGCGCGGCGGACGGAATCAGCTCTACGCCATCTTGGATCGCCTGGCGCGCGTACGCACTATCCAGAGTTTCGTCTCGCCCAACATGCGACTGATTCCCCGAAGTGTGCTTCCCCCGGGATCGCTAGTGCTGGTCATCACGCCCCTGCTCGACGACAGGTCCATCCAGATGCTCGCAGGGTTGGCCGCCCGCGGTTGTCGCCCCATGGTGCTGTACGTGTCCCCGATGGGTCTGCGTCCGCTGACAACAACTCAGGCAAAGCCCACAGATGATGCCGCCGCCCTGGCCGAGCGATGGTGGAGGCTGAAACACAGGGGCAAGGTCGCGCAGCTCAGGTCGATGGGGCTTATGGTGGCCGAATGGGATGGGGTCAGCCCACTGGGAGCCTGCCTTAGCAACCATTTCGGCGCCCCGGGATTTCGCCCGGGTGGAGAGGCGGGGGGCAGCTCCGTTAGGGGGAATCTGTTATGAAGATGACCTGCACGACCCTGCAGCGGTCATGGTGGACGATTGCGGCGCCCACTGCGGTGTGCATCATGACGACGGGCTACGCTGCGCTGACGGCGCCCACATGGTGGGTAGTTGCGGTTGCGTTTGCATCAGCCGCTCTATGCGCCGCAGGTGCCGCAGCGGGCGATTTCGGAATCGTCGGATGGAGCGGAGCTGCGGCCACCGGTGCATGTGCCGCCAGCCTAGTCGAAAACCGCCCCATCCATTGGGGAGAACCCACTCTGATGTGCATCGGCGTCCTGGCCATGCTCGAAATCGGGCACATCGTATGCATCATCCGAACTCGCGAAGTGAATCCGTCAGTGTTCGTTCACGCTCATGCAGATGCTGATAAGGATACGCCGAAAGATGCCGATAATGGAAATGTGGATCACAATGAAACACTCATAGCCCTGCTGCCATCGGTGGCACTCCGACTGGCGGCGTCGGGCGCCGCGTCGCTCGGGCTGACACGTCTGTATCTAGCCTCTGCTATCTCGGGCGCGCTGCGCGATTCCGATACGTTATTCATGATGTTGCTGGGTGCCGTTGCAGTGGGAGCGTGTATGTACTGGCTCGTGCGTATCTCAATACAGGATTTTCGCAGATAGTGGCGAATATGTTATATCGTCCGCCAATTCGTGACAAGCTGCTCAGAGCAGTCGATCGGAGGTCTGCCGTGTGAGCGTTTGGGGGCCTGTGGACGGTTCTTGCTCTGGCAATTCTGCCGCTTGCTCCGACTCCTTGACAAGCGGAACCAGCAGCTTCATATCCACACTGGCCGGCATGACAGAGCTCGAAGTGTTCTTCCTGAGCCCGGATTTCGTTATCCTGTTCGCGAACGACGCGGCCGCAAAAGCAGCAGGAGTTTCACCAATCGACCTGATAGGCCACAGGATTGACGGCGTACTGCCCATGTTGTACCGGCGGGTTGAGATGTTCCGTCCTGAGCTGGAACGCACGGGCGCAGTGTTCGTCGATCAGAGTGCACCAGAAATGCAACAAGGTTGGCTCGTTCTGCGAGATACGTACGTGGTTCTCATGCGCAACATTCTTGAGGATTCCCCATTGGGTTGGGTAGTAGCCAGCCTGGATCCGTCGCTGCGCACCGGCCTACATAATGCTGTGGAAATGATTCCCGTGCCCATGGCTATCCTGCAAATGCCCGAACTCAGCATTGAGGTGGCCAACTCACGCTTCACAACGCTCCTTGCGCCATCGGAGTCGCTCGCTGCGACCGAGCCCGGTCACCCCGGGCAAGCGATAGCCGTGATGGCAGGCGCGGCGGTGCGCACCGGAGAGTACATGAAGTCCAGCATCTCATGGCCGGGTAGTCCCGACAAGGGGCGCAGGACTGACTGGACAATCTACTGCTGCCCGCTTCAGCGTTTGGGCCAAAACAGCCGCGATAGCAAGGCTGTGGTCGTCCTGGTGCAGCAGACACAGGCACGCGCATCGATGCTTCGGAATCTTGACGTCGTGCGCAGGTTGGGTTCGTCTCTGATCGGCAGTATGAGCATCCCATCCTTTCTGCACAACGCTGTGTCAGCATGCGCATCGATCCTATCCGCGCCGTACTGCGCGATCGTCCAACACGATCCGCTTGGTAATCGGCTGCTGAGACTGGCCGAATCAAGCCCGCTAGGTCTGATTCGAGAGTCCGCTCCCGTCGAGCTCTACGGCTGGCTGGCCGACATAATGCAATCGAAAGAGTCTTCCTGCCGCGTAATCCAGCTCGACAAGTCTCCAGGGTGGCCCGAGCGCGAGCAGGCCGGGATCGAAGCATTCGCCGTCTTTCCCATTGCAGCTCATGGCAGGTGCTACGGACACATAGTAGCGGCACTGACCGACGACGGCAGCAATCTTAACTCCGACGACATGCACCTGGCGGAACTGACGGCACTCTACTGCGATATTGCGTTGGAGCAAGAGCGAGCGGCCAGCGACTACGCACAGCTCGAAGCCGCACAGCAAAAGGCCGAAATCGAAGCGGCACAGACTGCCAAGCTTCTCGGTGCGCTCATCGACGGCCTTGAAGACGGCGTGATCGTCGTCGACGCAGGTCACCGCGTGATCCTGGCCAACGAAAGCGCTGCGGCGCTTCTTGGAATGTCGCGGGATGAGATGCACAACCTCGATCAAGTCCTCGCCCGCACCCAACTTGCACAGATGGACGGAACGCCGGTTCCTGATCAAGACCGGCCCGTACGAAGGCTGCTTCAGGGCCTTCATGTCCTTAGGGGAGACTATGTGTTGACAGCGTTGGGTGGATCCTCCCGCGTGCTCACTTTCAACGGCGGAGTACTGAGAAATCCAGACGGCAGCATATCGTTTGCCATTACGGTAGCGCACGACCGCACTGAGCTTGCACAGGCCGAGAAAGCCAGCCGGGACTACCTGAGATTCGTCTCGCACGATCTGCGGTCCCCCCTCGCGCTGATCTCGGCCAGGGCTCAGATGCTCGAAAGATCGCCCGGTGATCCTGACAGCGTACGTAAGAACGCCCAGGCCATTCTGAGATCCGTCCGACAGATGAACACCATGATATCCGACCTAACCGACTCTGTCCGCCTGGAGTTCGGCAGCGGCCTGGCCGTACGGCCCCAGGCACTTGACCTAGTCGCTCTACTCAACGAGTTGATCGAAAGGTGGCGGGAGACACCCGAGGGCGACCGCATCGAGGCTTGTTTGCCCGCCGGTTCAATGCCGCCTGTGTGCGCCGACCCTGACGCCATTGAACGCATTCTTGCAAATCTCATATCCAACTCGCTCAAATACTCGCCAGATGAGGAGACGATAGCAGTCTCGGCGACAGCTAACGACCTGGAGGCGACCATATCCGTTGCAGACCGTGGGCCCGGAATTCGCCCTGAAGACGCCGGGCGACTGTTCGAACGCTTCTTCCGTTCGGAAAACGCTCGGAAGCACCACGATGGCCTGGGCCTGGGTCTTCCCATATCCAAGGCCCTCGTGGAAGCACAGGGCGGCCGCATCTGGATAGAGACCGAGCTCGGCAGAGGTAGCGTCTTCTCATTCACCCTCCCCCTATCACTACTGTAACCATCAAGTTCCCGGAGCGGCTGACGTATAGGCCTCAATGCCAGCCAACTCCCACGTAGGTGGTAGTCCCGCCCATCAGTGAACCAGATTGTGCGAGAAGGAACAATCGCACTGATGTCGTATTCCTTGTTGTTGCCGGAGTTGAGAGGGGGTGAAACGATTGAGGATTCCCAAGTCAAAGCTGGTATTGCTTGCAGTTGTGATTCTGGTTGCGGTATCGGCCGCAATGGCCGGGCTGGCCCCGGCAGTGGCAGAGGCTGAAGAGAGCTGTGTTGATTGCCACACCAACAAAGACCTCCTCATATCCCTGATCCCCGAGAGAGAAGAAGAGGCCGCAGAGACCGGAGAGTCATGAGCGGGCCCTCCTCCCCCGGCGGGGGAGCCGTATGAGAAAGTCTTCGTGGATCCGTCTTTCCTTAGCACAACCCATGGCTACATCGGATGCACATCCTGCCATGGGGGCAACCCGGATGGAAAGACGATGGCAGAAGCACACGTTGGAGTCAATGCGTCGCCGTCTAGCCTTGCCGAGCAGAACTGCACTCCGTGCCACGATGATGTGGTGGCAACTTACGGCACAAGCCTACACGCTACATTGCGCGGCATGGAAAACGGGCTATACTCCTTCACCGGAGAGGCCAACCGGGGCAAGGCCAAGGAAGCGTTTGACAAGTACTGCTACAAGTGCCATGCCACGTGCGGCACTTGCCACGTGTCCAAGCCCGAGGCAGCCAACGGCGGTCTGATACAGGGGCACAAGTTCTTCAGCTCGCCCGACCAGGACTCCACATGTAATGCGTGCCACGGCGGCCGCGTCGCCAACGAGTTCAAAGGAGGAATCGAAGGATTCCCAGGCGACGTGCACTACGAGAAGCTCGGGTTTGATTGCCTGACATGCCATGACGGCAAGTCCTTCCATGGCGACGGCTCGTCGCCGGCCAACAGGTTCGAGGCACCCGGCAAACCCTCCTGCCTGGATTGCCACCCGGATGCAGCACCCGGCAAAGGCACTGTGGATGCCCACAATGCGCATCCAGAAGACACGATGGACTGCTACGTATGCCACGCGACGGTCAACAAGAGCTGCTACAACTGCCATGTGGGCGAGGGCGCCCAGTCCAAGTTGGACTTCAAAATCGGGCTGAACACGCGCGCCGACTGGCCGTACAAGTACTCCGTAGTCAGGCACATGCCGGGAGTCTCCACCATGCTGGATCCGTTCGAGCCCGGCCTGATGGACGACTACGACTCTGTGCCGAACTGGAAGACGACCATGGTACACAACATCCAGCGGATTACTCCGAGGAACAAGACGTGCCAATCGTGCCATAACAACAGCAAGGTGTTCCTTACCGAGAGCCGGCTAGTACCCGGCGATTCTAGGGCCAGCGAGAATGTGGTTGTGGAGCAGTTGCCGCCCAAGTTCTAGCTGGTAAGTCCTAGTGACGAACTGATCAATGGACCTATTGAACTAAGGAGGAGTACGTAATGAAGAACACTATTCGAGCAGCTTTCGCAGCTATGCTGATCCTGACCCTATTTGCAGTCCCCACCTTCGCGGCTGAAGACGCAGTCGTCAAAGCGGTCGACAATTTCGTGAGCAATCTGCCGTCCGACTGGTTCCAGATGAAGCCGGAAGTCCTCCTGCAAAAGCTCGACCTGGGCGAGGAGATCTTCGTGCTTGACGTACGCCGACCCGACGAATTCGCCGCCGGCCACGTCGAAGGCGCCGTCAACATTCCCGTGCATGATCTGGCCAAGCATGTCGCTGAACTGCCGGACGACCCCGATACCCTTATCGTAGTCTACTGCCGCAGCGGAGTCCGCTCCATGTTCGCCACCTCAGCCCTGCTCGTCCTGGGCTACAACAAGGTGTACAACATGCCCGGCGGCTTCCTCGCCTGGCAGGACGCGAAGTATCCTGTGGAGAAGTAAGGCCGCTCTGGCAAGCTGGACGACCAAACTGACCCTGGCAACAAGACCCCGTGGCGCCATGCGCCGCGGGGTCTTTGTAGTCCTTGTAGGCATCGCGAAGCGGAAGTGCGAGCAAGCATTCCCGGGCAGAGTGATGGTAGAAAGGGTCATCGGCAAAACTGTCAGCAAAAACTGACGGCGTGCCTGCTTGGATACCCCTCAAGAATTCTGATGAGCTTTACTATGTCCCGGCTGCCCTGGGCAGTTCTTCCATGCCTTACCGTTTTCGGTCGACCGCCACGGAAATCGCCTGCCCAACCCATTGAATAGCCTGCACGAACACGACGAGCACTACCACAGTGGCTATCATCACATCCGTGCGGAACCGCTGATAACCGTATCGTATGGCCAGATCGCCCAGCCCCCCGCCGCCCACCGCCCCGGCCATCGCCGAGAAGCTGACAAGGCTCACAAGCGTTAACGTGAACCCGAGCACCAGCGACGGCAACGCCTCAGGAAACATCACCTTGAAAAGCACTTCCAGCGGAGACGCCCCCATCACAAGCGCAGCCTCCACAACGCCTCGGTCCACACCGCGCATCGAGCTCTCCACCACGCGGGCGGCGAACGGAATGGCGCCAATAGACAGCGGCACAATGGCCGCCTGAGTACCGATACTAGTTCCCACCAAGAGTCGCGTCAAAGGGATAATCGCCACCATAAGCACTAGAAACGGCAGTGACCTACCCACATTGACGATAGCCGACAGAACCTGGTCAATGCGGAAGATCCGGTTGATCCGCCAGTCGCGCCCCAACCCCGGGTCGGAGAAGAACACAAGCGCTGCTCCGACCAGAGTTCCCAACACGATGGAAATGGCGCCCGACACAACCACCATCCATACCGTCTCCAAAAGTGCAGTCCTGAGCAATCGATACAGCATCGCAATCAACTCCACGAAAGCGTAGTAACCATCGCCTTGAGAATACGCGACGTCGGGGTGCGCAGCACTTCCTGCGCAGGGCCCTTCTCGACTATCTGTCCTTCGTCGATTACGACAAGCGAACCGCAGGCTTGCTGCGTGATACTGAGTTGGTGTGTGACGATGAGAACCGTCACCCCGAAATCCGCATTCACCTGCCGGATCAGCTCCAGTATGGACTGAGTGGTTATCGGATCCAGCGCCGAGGTCGGCTCATCGCACAACAAGACGGCAGGATTGGTCGCCAGCGCCCGCGCAATCCCCACCCGCTGCTGCTGACCTCCGGATAGCTTAGCCGGGTATGCGTCGCGCTTGTCGGCCAAGCCCACCACATCGAGGAGTTCCTCCGCCCTTCGCTTCGCTTCCCGGGCAGGCGTCCGCGCAATCTCCAGCGGGAACATGACATTGCCCAATGCCGTACGGTGCGAAAGCAGGTTGAAATGCTGGAAAACCACGCCCAGCCGGCGCTGCGCCTGCCTAAGTTCCGCGCCCGCAAGCTTCGTAATATCCACATCGCCAATGTGGATCGAGCCGCTATCGACACGCTCAAGACCTGTCATGCACCTAATCAACGTGCTCTTGCCCGCGCCCGATAGCCCCACGATACCGCATATGTCGCCCTGCTCAACCGCGAACGAAACCCCGCTCAGCGCAGGCATGGACTGCCCGGGATACTTCTTCGACACATTCTCAAGGCTGATCATCCGGCAAACACCTCCCCAAAAACCCCAAATGGGCCTCATGCATGCCCTGGGTAGCAAAAAGCCCTCCCGCTCCTGGCTAAATGCCAGGGACGAGAGGACCGAAATCCTTCGTGGTACCACCCTGGTTCGCGCACCCCTCGCGGAGAAGCGCCTCGACAAGCGCGGCGGACGAGAACTTGATTGCTGTGCCACACCTCACTGGGCACGGGCAATGCCTGAGTTCCACGACCGCGATGCTCCGGCGCTATAACGGGCGCGCCCGTCCGCGCCTACTGATCCCTCCCTGCCGACCCCGCTTTTGCCGGCAACACGGTTTGGGCTGGACTTTCGGGCGACCGCTCAGGGGCCATGTTCCTCGCGTTTCCAAAGCGCCGGCTCTCAGCCTGGGCCAGCTCTCTGTAGCCCGTACTCAGCGAGTACTCATCCCCGTCAATGCGTATGTCAATATGGCTGCTAAAGACCATTTTGTGCTCTTGACAGCAAGATTAGCACACAGGCCCTGCATTGTCAACACTCGCACCCGCACCGCCCAGCAGTTCTGCAAATGCGTTGCGAGGCAGCGGCCTGTGAGCCGACCGGGATCCAGGGACGTAT
>DAOTAC010000004.1:0-20870 GCA_035382325.1 Bacillota bacterium
GGGGCGCTTCAGAAGTGGCGCCTTCGGACACGCCGCACACGCTTGTGCTATACTGAGCCTGTGTTGCCGAAAGAGAGGTGCAAGACCCACGAGACTGTTTGACCATCATATGCACTCCACTCACTCGCCTGATGCTCGCGCGTCCCTCGATGAACTGTGCGAGAGCGCCATACAATGCGACCTCGCGGGGGTGTGCTTTACCGAGCATGTCGATTTTGACCCGTCCGATGCCGCTTATGGCTACATCAACTACGAAGAGTACTTGTCTGATGTCGACAGATGCCGTGACAAGTACGGCGACCGTCTGGAGATCAAGGCAGGCATTGAGGTTACTTATCAGAGCGAGTATGTAGATGATATCCGGCGCTTCCTCGAAGCCCACCAGTTCGATTACGTCCTGGGCTCGGTTCACCTGATCGATCACACTTTCATCGGAAGTCCAGCTTACTTCGTGGGCAAGTCCGAAGCGGAGGCCTGCGGGCCGTACTGGCGCGAAACCATGGCCATGCTCGAAAGCGGGCTCTTCACGAGAATCGGCCACCTGGACTACATTAGGACCCGATGGCCGCGTGAATATGGGCTTCCCGGGCTGGCTAGATGGAGACGGTCAATGACCGACATTTTGCAGCTGGTGATCGAATCGGGCGCCATCATTGAGGTCAACACCTCGGCTATCCGCAGGCAGCTGGGCGGACCATATCCCAACTGGGAGACGCTGGAGCTGTACAGACGACTCGGGGGTACCCGGGTGTTCATGGGGTCAGATGCCCACAATGCGCCAAATGTTGGGCAGTACTTCCCGGAAGTAGCGGCCCGACTGGAGCAGACTGGCTTGGTCATATGCAGCGGATGTGAGGTGCTATGCTAGGAACCTCCGCAGTTGGACTGCCGTGGGCTTGCTGTTAACACGCCGTTGGCCTGACATTGCCGTCATGGTCTCAGGGTCATATGTACTCCCGGCTCGGGGACAGGTGAGCGCGGGTATGCATATGGTGCATTGGACTCAACCCTAAGGAGTGAACGGTAATGGCAGGCGACAACAGGGAAGAGATCGGTTCGCGTCAGGCGCCGCCCTGTCCGGGCGGATTCCTGCATCAGATCAGGCCTGGCGACACGCTTTATGCGCTTGCGAGCAGGTTTGGGACATCTGTCGACGCCATCTTGAGAGCTAACCCGGGAACTGACCCGGCCTCGCTCCGTGTCGGGCAGCTTCTCTGCATCCCGGCTGCTGCGGCTCCCGGTCGTCCGCCGGGTGTACCTCCCGGTCGTCCGCCGGGTGCGGCGTGCCCCGGCGGTTTCCTATACCAGATCAGGGCGGGTGATACCTTCTACTCGATTGCCCGTGCACATGGGACGAGTGTGGACGCCCTCAGGAGGGCCAACCCGAGAGTGAACCCGAATGCTTTGCGAGTTGGCCAGCTCATCTGCATCCCGACTGCCCTTGCTCCGGGCGTGCCCTCGGCGCCTGCGTGTCCTGCCGGGGCGACGCCCTACATCATCCGAAGAGGCGACACGTTCTATGGCATCGCCCGGCGTTTTCGAGTGAGCGTGGCGGCCCTAACTAGCGCCAACCCTGGCGTGAACCCCGGCAGGCTGCAGATTGGGCAGTTGGTATGCATTCCTCCTCGCACGGGTGGGTAAGGTCAACACGGCGACGCAGATCATGGTGATCTTGGCAGGGCTCCGCTCCGGCGGAGTCTTTCTGCTTCAGAGTCGGGCAGGAGGAAGCGGGCGACGTCGGACGAAGATAGACTATACTGCAACAAGCTGAAGCATGCAGCGAAAACGTGTCATCCTATACTGGGGGTGAGAGGACTTGGCGATCGATTCGCAGCTAATCGAGGTGAGCAGCTGCCTTGTGGATGACTATTCACCTCTAGTTGAGTCTGGCCAGTGGCGTGTGGCTGCGATATGCACGTCGGAACAAAACTCTGCCGATGCGATCATGCAGCTGGAACGGCATAATGAGACAGACGAAGTATTCGTGTTGATGAGAGGCAAGGCCATTCTGTTTATAGCGACCGGCCAGGGTGAATGGGGTACTGGCAAGATAAACAATGTGGAAATGGAGTCGCTGCAGGTCTACAATGTCAAGAGGGGCGTGTGGCACGCCTGCGCTCTTGGCCCCGATGCTGTTGTTTTGGTGGTCGAGAACAGCGGCACGGGAAGAAGCAATTCTGACTATTCTCAGCTAACGACTGACCAGCGCAGGCTGGTTATTGATACATGCGCCGGGCTGACCGGGCTGACCGGGCTGACCCAAGACTAGCACTCGGAGGAACTGACGTGGCATTGGCACAAACAGAATACATGGCTAAGAGAGAAATCGTACCGGGCAGGGAGCTCCAGCGGCAACTCCGGCAACGGTCAATGGTATTCGCACTGCTTTCAGCGGCTTACTTCATGTCTTTTGTTCAGCGAGTCGCCCTATCGGTGGTAGCGGCGGAATTGGCGGAGGAGCTTCACATTGGCACGGTCGAGCTGGGGCTAATGTCGTCAGCGTTCTTCGTGGCGTATGCGGCAGCCCAGCCGGCGGTGGGCATACTGTCGGATCTGTTTGGGCCGATGATCGTAGTTTCCTGCTGCTTGTGCCTGGGCACAATCGGCACGTGGATGTTCGCCGCCTCGCGCAGCATGACGACTGCCTTTGTCGGCAGGATACTGATAGGGGCCGGGCTTTCAGGCATCTTCATCCCAGGCGTCAAGATGATAACCATGTTGTACGACGCTGACAGGTTTGCATCTGTTAACGGCTTGTTTCTTGCCCTGGGCAATGCCGGCGCGGTGCTGGGAACGGCTCCCATGGCCTGGCTTGCTTCCGCTGCCGGCTGGCGTGGTTCGTTTGACATTATCGGAGTGCTGCTAATTGTCTTGACCGTAATGTGCTGGTTTGTGTCCAGGGCACAGAAATCGCGAGTAACGGATTGTACGCCCCGCGGCGCGGGCGGGACGCTTGCAGCGGTCAAGGTGTTTGCGCGTGACCGTAACCTCTGGCTGGTCAGCCTGTTCATGTTCGCCAGGTATGGATCGCAGTCTGCGTTCCAGAGCCTGTGGGGGATTCCACACATAATGAGTGCACACCATGTTAGCCGTGAGCAGGCGGCCGCTGCCGTGATGATGATTGGCGTTGGGTACATCGTCAATGCTCCCCTAGTCGGCTGGGTCGCAGATCGCCTGTCGCGGCGCAGCGGCAACGCGTTTCAGGCAAGGCGGTCCATTCTGGCCTGGACTACCGGGGCCTACGCGCTAACCTGGATCCCGATCGTGTTCTTTCCGGGGCGCCTAAGCATTGGGGCGCTCTATGCTCTGCTTTTCACGATGGGGCTGGGAGCCAGCTCAGGAGGGCTAGGGTTTGCCATCGTGAAGGATCAGTATCCTCCCGAGGCGGCCGGCTCAGCCACGTCGGCTGTCAACATCATGTCGATCACCGGAGCAGCAGCCATCCCGCCAATTGTCGGAGTGCTGATAAATGGGGCCAGCGTGGCAGGGGCGGGAATCCGGGCAGTGTACGGGCTTTCGCTCTGGCCATGCCTTGCAGCCGGCGTCTGTGCATGGCTGGCCGCCATGCTCTTGGCGGACGCTCCTGTCTCATGACGGCGCTCCGACCCGTCCCGCAAATCCTCGAAAATACTCGGATATTCATACAGTACAGAAGCATATTATCTACTTATCTGCTTGACCTTTGCACTTCCTAACTGGTATATTTGATCTATACGGAGCACAGGCAGACGTTTGCGTTCCACACGGCAATGTTACATCTCCCCGTTACTGAAGATATATTCATAGACTCCGATTTGCGCTGCGGGCTCGTCCCCTGGGGGTACGGGCTTGACATATCAACTACATCTTGAGAAATGGGGGAGAGTACTGGTGTCCATCAAGAAGAAGCGCGTCCTGATTCTTGCTGCCTGTGTTGCACTCTGCCTTGGACTGTTCGCGTACGGAAGCGCCGCTGAGAAAGTCGTGAAACTCGGGTGGGTTGGGTCTCTCACCGGCGATCAGGCGATCTGGGGGCAGTGCGAGCTGAACACAGTCAAGATGCTGGCCGAGGAGCTCAACGCGGCCGGCGGATTGCTCGGCGCCAAAGTCGAAGTGGTTGGATATGATCACAGAGGAGACGCCATGGAGTGCGTTAATGCCGTGAGGCGTCTCACCAGCCAGGACAAGGTCGTGTGCATCCTGGGGCCTAACGCAAGTGGACACGCGATCCCCATCGCCTCGGTGCTCGAGGAGATGAAGGTGCCCGACATCGCCACGGTGGCGACGAACCCCAAGGTCACTGTGGTAGACGGCAAAGTGAAGCCATTCAACTTCAGAGTGTGCTTCATCGACCCCTACCAGGGAGCCGTCGCAGCCGGCTTCGCCTACGATGTACTCAAGCTTACGAAGGCCGCTGTTCTCTACGATGTGGCGGATGATTACTCCCAGGGCCTGACCGAGTTCTTCATCAAGACCTTCACTGAGAAGGGCGGCAAGATCGTCGCCAAGGAAGCTTTCAAGTTTGGTGATACCGACTTCAGGCCCCAGCTTTCCAAGATCAAGGCAGCCAATCCCGAGATCATCTTCATGCCCTACTTCTTCAAGGAGGTGGCCCTAAGCGCCAATCAGGCAAGAGAGCTTGGCATTAAGGCCACTCTGATGGGCGGCGACGGATGGCCGTCGGAGGTACTGATACAGATGGCCAAGGACGCGGTGCACGGCAGTTACGTCGTGAACCACCTCGACTATGACGACCCCGATGTTCAGGATTTCAAGACCAGATACACGGCCAAGTACAAGCGAGCCGTGGAGCTCAATGGCTACTTGGTCCACGATGCGTTCCTGATGTTCGTGGACGCCGTCAAGAGGGCCAACAGCTTCAGCCCAGCTGCCATAAGGGATGCCTTGGAGAGCACGAATATCATGGGCATAACAGGCAGAATCAAGATCAACCCTGCGACGCATAACCCAGAGGGCAAGGAGGCAGCCATCATCAGGATCATGGACGGCAACTACGTGTTCCAGCAGAAGTACGCGCCGTGATGATGGTTACGGTGATGGCCATAGCATCCTGAGCGCTTAGGGCGCGCCGGTGTCGCGCAAGGTGGCGGGCTGCCGCCGCGAAAGCGCCTGCCGGCGCGCCTCATGTTTCACGTGAGATTCGGCGTCGGAGGGGAGGTCCAAGATGGCACAGTTTCTTCAGCAGATGATAAACGGGTTGTCTATCGGGAGCGTTTACGCGTTGATGGCCGTCGGATACTCGCTGGTCTACTCTATCATGAGTTTCAGTAACTTCGCCCACGGCGGTGTGATCATGCTGGGATCCTATTTCGGGTTCTACCTGCTCACACTGGCGAAGTGGGCTTTTCCGGCGGCTTTCGTGGGCGCTGCCCTGTGTTCTGCGGCTCTTGCGGTGATTGTGGAGCGAGTGGCATACCGACCTCTTCGGTTGCGAAATGCCCCCTTTCTCTACTTCATCATCTCTGCGATGGGCGCTTCCATGTTTCTCGAGAACTTCGTGGTGGCCACAATAGGCCCCACTTTCAAGACTTATCCGACCGTGCTGCCGCGCGCGCCCATCGAGATTGGTCCCATCTATATCGGTCGCCTCGACATCATGATCTTCATCATCTCAGCAGTATGCCTAGCGCTTCTGGTGTACTTCCTTGATCGTACCAAAGTAGGAAAGGCGGTTCAGGCTACAGCTCACAATGCGCGAGCCGCGAAACTCATGGGAATCAATACTGACTTCGTCATTACGCTAGTGTTCGCCATAGGCGGATTCTTGGCGGGCGTGGCCGGAGTAATGTTCGGTATGAAATACACGGTGTACCCACAGATGGGAGGCATAACCATCAAATCCTTCATCGCGGCCGTATTCGGAGGACTCGGAAGCCTTCCTGGCGCGGTCATAGGCTCGCTGCTTCTCGGTATCATAGAGACTCTCATCTCCGGCTACTTCTCATCGCAGTTCAGAGACTTGATCTCGTTCACTCTGCTCATCGCGGTGCTTGTCTTCCGGCCCATGGGCCTCGCGGGCAAGGCCACCGAGGAAAAGGCATAGGAGGGACGGCTGTGAACTGGTTCTATATCAAGGGAATATTGATGCTCGCGGGTATGAACCTCATGGCCGTTCTGGGCCTGTCGCTGCTGACAGGATTTACGGGCCTGTTTTCCTTCGGCCACGCCGGTTTCATGGCTTTGGGCGCCTACGCCGCAGCCTGGGCCGGAGTGCGCATGGGACTTCCGTTTCTAGTGGCCTTGCTCGCCGGGGGCCTATTCGCCGGCCTGGTGAGCCTGCCTATCGGCCGGTTGACTCTGAATCTCAAGGGGGACTACTTCTGCATTGCCACACTGGGATTTGGCGAAGCAATACGATTGGTTCTCGACAATGTGCAGACGTTCGGGGGCGCACGTGGGTGGCCTGGTATCCCCATACGGACTGATCTTTGGAATGTGGCGCTGATATGCGTTGCAGCGACATTGTTCATGGTGCGTCTTGTCAACTCAAGGCACGGTCGGAACATGATCGCCGTTCGCGAAGAGGAGCTGGCGGCCAAGACCGTGGGCATCGACACCTTCAAATACAAGATGTTATCGCTCTTTGTGAGCGCAGTGTACGCCGGAATCGCAGGAGGAATGATGGGCTACTACACCGGGTTTCTGCAGCCCAAGATGTTCGGGATGGCAAAATCCACTGAGCTGACCATCATTGTGATCTTCGGCGGCATAGGCAGCGTCTCCGGAAGTGTTCTGGGGTCGATCTTGCTTACCGCGCTTCCCGAGATACTTCGGACCTTCGCGATATGGCGACTGGTTGTGTACGGCGCGGCAGTCATTTTCATCATGATCAGCCGACCCGAGGGACTGATGGGCGGCAAAGAGATAACGCTCGACGCGATCCGGCGCTTCTTGTGTGGCAGAAAAGCCCAGACTGGGGCTGGGGCTGGAACGGGGGCCGCGGCAGGGGCCGAAGGCGGGGAGGTGGGCCCATGAACATCCTTGAAACGCACGACTTGACCAAGACTTTCGGAGGACTGACCGCTGTCGAAGACGTCAGTTTCGGTGTGCGGAGCGGTTCGATATCCGGTTTGATCGGCCCCAATGGCGCCGGCAAGACCACGGTGTTCAACTTGATTACAG
Source organism: Bacillota bacterium (assembly GCA_035382325.1). Taxonomy (GTDB): domain Bacteria; phylum Bacillota; class DTU025; order DTU025; family DTU025; genus UBA5389. The sequence continues at coordinate 7,123 of DAOTAC010000004.1, forward strand.
GCATCTACAAGGTTACAGCGGGGCAGGTCGTGTTCGACGGAAAGCCCATCCACAATCTTGAGCCGCACAGGATAGCGCAGGCGGGCATCACCCGCACTTTCCAGAACATCCGTCTCTTCAAGCGGCTGTCGGTGTACAACAACATCCTCACAGCCTGCCATGACTTGGCCGGCTACAGCGTGGCCGATTCTGCTTTCAGGACACGGCGCTACGGCGAGCAGGAGAAGCAGCTCAAGCGCGAAGCGTCTCGCCTTATGGATGTCATGGGATTGGACGAGTGGCGTGACAAGCAGGCGGTAAGCCTGCCTTACGGGGTGCAGAGGCGACTCGAGATTGCCCGGGCACTGGCAGTCAGGCCGCGTCTTTTGTTGCTGGACGAGCCTGCGGCCGGCATGAATCCGGACGAGACTCGCCAGTTGATGACGCTGATATCGAGGATACGTGACGAGTTCGGCTGCACGATACTGGTGATCGAGCACCGGATGGACCTGATAATGGGGATTTGTGAGAATATTGTGGTGCTCAACTTCGGGCGTAAGCTGACAGAAGGACCGCCTCGTGCCATACAAAGCGACCCCCAGGTCATCCAGGCGTACCTGGGCGAGGGGGTGAAGACTGGTGCTTGAGGTTCGGAACCTGCACGTTCATTACGGCGGCATCCATGCCCTCCGTGGTGTCAGTGTGTCGGTGGGCCAGGGCGAGATCGTCACTATCATCGGCGCCAATGGAGCTGGTAAGTCTACGCTGCTGAACGCCATTTCGGGCATTGTGAGAGCCAGCGAAGGCGCTATGACCTTCAAGGGATCACCGCTGCCCGCAGCGTCTTACGCCATTGTCAAGCACGGCATATGTCAGGTTCCCGAGGGCAGACTGGTCTTCGCTAATTTGACCGTACTCGATAACCTGATGCTCGGAGCATACCTGCGCCACGATCATCAGGCGATCCGGAAAGACCTCGACCGCGTCTATGAGTTGTTCCCCAGGCTCCGGGAGCGTGCGAGCCAGATGGCCGGCACGCTCTCAGGCGGTGAGCAGCAGATGCTTACCATTGGCCGAGGTCTCATGAGCGACCCGGAGCTAATGCTCCTAGATGAACCGTCACTTGGGCTTGCGCCCATACTGGTGGAGACGATATTCCAGGTGATCGAAGACATCAGGAGGGCAGGCAAGACGCTCCTACTGGTCGAGCAGAACGCCCATAAAGCCCTTTCCGCCGCGGATCGCGCTTACGTGTTGGAGCATGGGCAGATCGTGAAATCGGGTAACGCTCGCGAGCTCTTGAGCGACCCGTCGATCCAAGAGTCATATCTGGGGGTGAAGCAGTAGCCCGCCCAGGAGGAATCCGTCCTGCGAGAATGGAACTCTTAAGAGACAGCCGCGCAGGCGCGTCAGCCGCGTGGGCTGCGGGCGCGAGTGAACCGGGAAGGGCGGACAAGGGGATTGAGACGTGAAGATAGAGACGGTCGCAGGTCGAATGCGGATTTGGGGAATGGGCGAGGATTAGGCGGAGGCGGCCGCGGTGCCGAACCGGCGTGTGCCCAGTCGTTGCCGCAATACGAGGGGTTTTTCGCGGAATTCTATGACATACTGCATTCATCGTACGACGCGGACCTCAAGATGTACCTGGACCTAGCGAGAGCGCACGGTGATCCAGTGCTGGAGCTGGGATGCGGCACAGGAAGGCTCTTGATTCCGTTGGCCGCGGCGGGGCATACGGTGACCGGAATCGACCTCTCCCGCGACATGCTGACGCGGTGTCAGGGGAAGCTCGACATCGAGGGAAGGTCAGTAGCAGGGCGAGCCTCGCTGATTCAGGGTGATATCCGCCGATTCGAGCTTGGCCGCAGGTTCAACCTGATAATGGCTGCCTGCAACACGATACTCCACTGCACTGCCTCGCAGGATCTGCTGGCTGTGTTCGCAAGAGTGCGAGAGCATCTGGCGCCTGGAGGCGTGTTCGTTGTTGACTTCTCCATACCGAATGTCAAGGCCATGATCGAGTCCAGCGGGGAGGAAGAGGTATTCGAGGTCATCCACCCGGTCCGCGGCAGCAGGATAGTCGACACCTACAAGGCCACCTTTGATTTCGCCAGGCAGATCGAGACCATCGACACTCGCCTGGAGGAATGGGATGGTGGCTCGCTAGTTAGGTGGGCCCGAGCCCAGTCAGAGCGCGGCATATACTTCCCGCGGGAGGTAGCGCTCGCTCTGACGTGCAGCGGGTTCAGGATCGCAAAGACGTGGAAGGGCTATCGTCGCGGTCCACTAGTCGAAACAACCCAGGATATAGTATACATCTGCCGGGTCGATGCCTCCCCGTCGCCCTCGGAGCGCCCGCAATAGCCGCGTGACTTGTTCCTGTGCGCTCAAAGCAGAGGTCACCTTCGTGACCACTACAGACGTTGGGGTGAATGTGAACCACTTGCTCTCAGGGGTTACTATCACGGAACCTTGCAGTCCGCCTTGGTTCCACGCCCCGGTTTCATCAGTGACTGCGGGCTATGGCACCGAACTCAGCCTTACAGAAACACCGCTGGCGCCGACTCCGTTGAGGGAGAGGACTCTCCCACCTGCGCAGAACACCATGTACTCCGCCACACAATCGGCGGCGGTATCGGGGCCATTCAACACATGATGTGAGGGCGAAAACCGCCAGCCATCTCTGGAGAATGTTGCGGTGACCTGGCCGTTGTGATGCGGCCCGAGAATGCGGGCGCAGCCAGCGTAGGTCTTCCGCATAGACGAATTCCTCGCAGGCGGAACAAGGCTGGCCCGGGGCTTGGCTGAGCCGGAAGGACGGCCTGCCTTGTGAATACCTGGCGACTGCACAAGGCTCCTGAGGAGAATCCGGCGCATGGCCATACTCCCCCATTCGGTTACATCGTCAAGGCTTCTGGGAGCATGTTTTGTTCTGTGTGTCGCCGACCTTCTGCGAAAAATCGATTTCATTCCCCAACGTCTGTGCGCCTGGTAGTTACCATAGTTTGGACCATTCTGCTCGTTTTGTGGCCGGTTTTCTGAGCGACCTGCTCGGATTCTGCCAGGTTTGGCCGGCACTAGTTGTCTGAATTCGCGCCGGCAACGGCGCCTCCTTTTTCTGGAGTCAGGCACCCCGCAAATCCGCAGGTAGGGACGTATTACATAATATGGCTATACGCGCACCCCTCCCGAATGCGTCTGAAAAGGCCTCAAATGCCCACCGATCCACCAGTAAAACCCAAATTGGCCCGCCCTCGCCCCCTCCCGGTGTTCAAACCTGACACATCTTGAGCAGGTTCGTCAGAAAACCAGCCACATTTCTTACAGGTTCGCTAGTTCTCTGGCATACGCGGGATCAAACCTTAACCCAAGGCGCATCATACTGCCCCCGCCCCAAGCTGCAGGCAGCAACCCGGTCGCGGCGACTGCCTAGAGCTTCGTCTGTACCGAAGCTGAGTGGTGCGACTGCTCCACGCTTTCGCCCGCATTTCTTGAAGGAATCCCCGTATGGTTGGAGAATCCGAAAATGTACGTGGCCGGCAGCGTTTCCAATAGTCTGCTACGTATGTTGATAGCTACAGGCCCCGGAGCCAATTATCGTCACACTAACGAACGCTGCGGCACGTCTTGCTAGACCGAATGCGAATGGAGGTTGGCGGTACGCACATGGAACACGGTAGCGCGCTGTGCTTGGCGCCCGTCATGTTGGACGGCGTGGATTACGATAACCACTCATGGGCTGCGCGAATGCAGGCTTGGCTTGCATCCCTTCCGTACGATGCTCAGCTGCGGGCAGGGTCATTTTGCGAACTGATGCGCGAAGCGTTCGATGCCGACCGTGCCGGGATGTACCTGAAGAGTCTCTCCATTCTCGGTCGGGCCGAGCGCTTATTGGCCGATTGCGACTCACTCGATTCCTTCATTTACGCGATGGGGGGGCACTCCACGCCGGATTCCAACTGATCCCGGAGGCGGCCCACGGAACACGCAACCCGGCCCTACCGGGGGAGGCGGCACGAGCTCGGGAGGTTCGTGCGATTCCATGGATGACGACACGTGTTCGCAGTGCATCGGCGGCCTATGCCTTTACAGTATTCTGAATGCAATATGCGGAGGCGGATGCTCATAGGCCGTTTCGGACCTGCCGCCAGTTCGCTATAGGAAGGAGAATCATTGTGGAGTTGCCCGATTCGGTTCCGGTAACGCAGGATTTCAGTGGGCCCATTCCCGGCCCTGATGTTGGACCCGATCCAGATCTCGCATCCGAGCTAGGGCGAGAGCACATGCCCGAACCCCAGCTCAAACCTGAACCCGAACCTGGCCCAGGCCGGCCTACCAGCCATGCTGGCATTGCGGCAGAGATCGCGGCAGCACAGGGCAAATTGGACCAGCTTATCGCCATGTTCGCGGACAAGATCCAGTACGACGATCAGAAGGAAAAGGCCTTCTCCAGGCTCTACGATGAGCTTGACTCCTTTAAGCGCGACTTTGTGGATCGCCGGATGAAGGAGGCCTATACCGACCTGATTCTACTCTACGACAACATCAAGAACTATACCGGCGATGACGACGTTATGAAGGAAGAGGGCGCGCTCGCGCGAAGGTACCTTGGCTATGTCATGGAAGAACTCACCGAGGTGCTGGCGCGTCGCGGGATAGAACCTATTTTCGCAGGCCCAGGCGTGAGCCCGAACGCAGGTAGTTTTGATCCGCAGTTTCAACGGGCCATACGCACGGTGCCTGCCGAATCTCGCGACGAGGATGGGCGCGTTGTCCGCGTAGTGAAGGACGGGTTTACAAAGGACGGTAAGGTGCTGCGCCCGCAATCGGTGATCGTGGCCCGTTGGACGGAACCGCCGGGCCCCGCAGGAGGCGGTGTGTGATGTCTCGCGCAATTGGAATCGATCTTGGCACTACATTCTCGGCCATCGCCGTACTGAACGAGTTTGGGAAGGCCGAGATAGTCCCGAATGCAGAAGGAGAACGTGTCACTCCCTCAGTCGTGTACTTTGGCGATGATGATTGTGTGGTAGTCGGGAGCGTCGCCAAGAACTCTGCTGTGAGCGATCCGCATAACGTGGTGGAGTTCATCAAACGGCAGATGGGCAATGCCGATTACGCGTTCACCCACGGCGATACCGAATACGGCCCTGAACAGATTTCGGCGCTTATACTCAGAAAGCTCAAGCAAGACGCTGAAAGGCTGCTCGGCGAGGCGGTCAACGATGCCGTGATCACGGTACCCGCCTACTTCGACGACACGCGCAGGCGCGCCACGATAAACGCCGGCAGGATAGCTGGGCTGAACGTGCTTCGCATTATCAATGAACCCACAGCGGCGGCCCTGGCCTACGGGCTCACGAATGCGTCCGACCAGCGGATAATGGTGTATGACCTGGGAGGCGGCACATTCGATGTGACCATCATGGACGTCGGTCGCGGCGAGATCACGGTCGTCGCTACTGATGGCGACCACATGCTGGGCGGCAATGACTTCGACGACCAGATAATGCTTTACGTCAACGATGCCTTCAAGAGAGAGCACGGAGTCGACCTGCTGGCGGAGGTAGAAGTACAGCAAGACCTGCGCCAGCGCGCGGAGGCCGCCAAGAAGACGTTGTCTTCCCGCCCATCGGCTAAGATCAGCATGAGCGCATCCGGCAAGCGGCTGACGGTCGAACTTACGCGGGAGCAGTTTGAACAGATGACCGGTCACCTTCTCGAGCGCACCAAGATGCTTGTAGAGTCGGTGATGAGCGAGGCCAAAACGGGATGGGGCCAGATTGATACAGTGCTCTTGGTAGGAGGATCCACGCGCATGCCCATGGTGCGCCAGATGATCGAGCGCATGTCGGGCAAAGCCCCGAGCCAGGCCATTAACCCTGACGAGGCCGTGGCCATGGGCGCAGCGGTCCAGGCCGGCATCCTCATGGCTCAAAAGGGTGATGCCTCGATACTTGCGACCGCCGAAGGGCGCCGGCTTGCCAATACACGAGTGACTGATGTGACGAGCCACGCGTTCGGGATCGTGTTGATGGACGATCGCACGAAAACCGAGTACAACCAGGTGATGATCGCCAGGAACACACCGATCCCCCACGAGGTGCAAGATCATTTCTACACCATATCCAACAACCAGGCGCGCGTTAAGTTCGTAGTGCTGCAGGGGCAGGACCGCGATCCGGCTAACTGCAACACCATCGGCGAGACTGAACTTGAGTTCGATAGGCCCAAACCGAGGGGCTATCCTGTGCGGGTGACGTACCAGTACGACGCCAACATGGTGATGCACTGCTATATGGAAGACGAAAGGACTGGCCGCATTGCCCAGCTGCACATATCGCAGTCCGGCAGGATGAGCGACCGCGAGGTCGAGGCAAAGCGGCGGCTGATGGATCGCGTAAAGGTAGACTGAGCAGGAGAGCAAAGGAGCAGAGGAGCAGAGGAGCTGGCGATGGCAAAGGGCGCTATACATAGAGTCTGGGCGGACTACGACGCGACCTACGGCGGGCGACGGGGCATCATGATTCATGCCTCAATGGCGGTCACCGAACGCAGAAGCGCTCAGTCAGAGCAAGTATTACTGATCTATTGGTTCTACTACACCGACGGCAAGCCGGTGCCCGGCGCTTCTGGCGAGTTCACCGACAGCGGCGGGAACGCCTGCGTCTATGAGGGTGTCGACACTCCGTACCCCTCTACCGAGTACGACGATTTCTCGGTGTTCGTCCCCTACGAGGCGCTTAGCCACCAGGGGTCCGGATCGTTCAGCGCGTACGCCAACGCTGCCCTGTTCGAAGGCAACTCTGTCATAGCCTGGGCGCCGAGGGTCCTGTCGTTCACCTTAACCATCCGGGACGTTCATGGCCCGCAACCGCACGGGCAGCCGCGGCCCAAGAGCACTCCCAAGACTACGACGGCAACTACCCCGAATACGGGCGGCTCAGGGGGAGGCGGGCGGTCGTTCGATAGCCAAACCCCTGCGCAGAGATACCGCCAGATGTTCGGCATACCGCCCGGGGCCAGCCCGGCTCAGATAAAGCAGATTCTGGACCGCGAGTATCAGAAGTATAGAGCGCGGGTGAATAGCCCTGACCTTTCGGCAAGGCAGGAAGCCGACCGGATGATTATGGAGATAGGCAAGGCCCGGCGGGTGCTGCTGCCGCAGTAGAAGGCGGGCAAACGACCAAGCGAGCGGAGGTGTACCTATGAAGGCAGTTGGAATCGACCTTGGCACTACGTTTTCGGCTCTGGCCGTGCTCAACGATTACGGCAATCCCGAAATCGTGCCGAACAGGGAGGGCGAGCGAATCACTCCATCGGTGGTCCTGTTCGACGCGGAGAACCAGGTCACTGTGGGGGCGATTGCCAAGAACACCGCGGTAAGCGACTCGGAGAATGTGGTCGAGTTCGTCAAAAGGCAGATGGGCAACCCCGATTTCGTCTTCACCCATAGCGGCAGGGAGTTTCGCCCTGAAGATATCTCCGCGATGATCATAAAGAAGCTGAAAACCGATGCCGAGACACTTCTCGGCGCCGAGCTTCCCAGCGCAGTGATAACAGTGCCGGCCTATTTCGATGACGCTCGCAGGCAGGCCACTATGAATGCCGGCAAGATAGCCGGGTTCAACGTGCTGGGAATAGTGAACGAACCTACAGCCGCGGCGCTGGCCTTCGGCATGAGCAACCCCGGCATTCATCAGCGGATCCTCGTGTACGACCTCGGCGGCGGCACGTTTGACGTCACGCTCATGGAGGTGGCGGAGGGCAAGGTCCGCGTAGTGGCCACTGATGGCGACCATCAGCTGGGTGGCAAGGACTTTGACGACAAGGTAATCATGTTCTGCAATGACGAGTTCAAGCGAGAGCACGGCATAGACCTTCTTGACGACCTTGAGGCTCTCCAGGACTTGCGCCAGCGAGCCGAGTCTGCCAAGAAGACCCTTTCGTCCAGGGATTCGGCCAAGATCACTATCAGTGCCCAGGGAGCCAGGCTGACGGTTGAAATCACCCGCAAGCAGTTCGAGGAGATGACGGCGGACCTGCTTGTGCGTTCGGAAATGCTCCTGGATGCGGTGATGAGTGCGTCAGGGCTGGAGTGGGCTGATGTCGATCAGGTGCTGTTGGTCGGCGGCATGACTCGCATGCCCGCAGCTAACGAGATGATCCGCAGAGTGACTGGCAAGGAACCCACTCTATCAGTCAACCCAGATGAGGCAGTCGCCCTGGGGGCGGCCATATACGCAGGCATCATACTGGCCGGCCGGGGCGATCCCGAGGTAGTGTTGAGCGAAGCCGGGCGCCGATTGCGCGACACCAGGATCGAAGACGTCACAAGCCACAGCTACGGCGTGCTGCTTGTCGACTCCAAGACGGGCGACGACATCAATGAGATAATGATCGCCAAGAACTCGCCCATCCCTGCGTCGCACACCGCCACTTACTACGTACATGAAGACGGTCAGTCGTCTGTGGAACTCGTAGTGCTGCAGGGCGAAGACAGAAACCCGGCCAACTGCAACGAGATTGGCAGGGTGGTGTTGCCGCTGGGCGGCTCGAAACCCCGCAATTATCCCATAGACGTAACCTATGAGTACGACGCCAACATGATAATGCATGCGACCATCAAGGATCCGCAGACGGGGGCCTCAAAGTCGCTCCAGATCACGCAGCAGGGACGGCTGACTAATGCAGAAGTCGAGGAAAAGCGGGAGACCATGCAAGAAGTCGAGGTAGTGTAATGGAGGCGGACGCAGAGCGGGGCGCACGTACCCGGGCGCTTTATGAGCAACTGCTGGCACCCGTAGCCCGTCAGGTCGACGCAAGGCTGGCCGATGAAGCGCACAACCTTCCGGCTGAACTGCGCGACATGTATGACTGCGCGGTCGGCGGGGGCATGAGATTTAGGCCGTGCCTGATGTACCTGGCGTACCTGGTGTGCAGTGCAGGCGTGGACGGGGAAGGCGGGCGCGGCGGCGTCGAGGGCTGTGGCAGCCGCGTTGGCATCGATAGTCTGATTCAGCTTGCGTCAGCTGTGGAGTTGCTCCACAAAGCGTCTTTGGTTCACGACGACCTCATCGACGGCGACGCTCTTCGTAGGGGTCAGCAGTCGTTTCACGCGACGTTCGGGAGCGAGCGTGCCGTAGTAATGGGCGACTTACTAGTGGCGATGGCCCACGACGTGGCTGAGCGGATGCGTCCGGTCTTGCCGGCTGGAGTGTACTGCCAAATCCGCTTCCATTTCAACAAGGCCCATCTCGACCTATGCCGAGGCGAGTTGCTGGAGTTGGTCGCTGCGCGTCGCGAGCGCCCCCTGGCACGCGACTATGTGGATAGAGTGATCGAAGGAAAGACCGCGTCGCTGATGGAGCAGTCGATGGCTATGGGGGCCATCATGGCGGGCGCGCCCGCGGCTTGCGTGGATGCCTTGGCACGCTATGGACGGTACATGGGGTTCGTGTTCCAGACTATCAACGATATTAACAACCTGACAGGGTTCGACCTGGACATCAAGGGGCAGGCCATGACAGACCTGGCGCTGGGCCGCGTGGGATACCATGTCCTGGGCCTTGAGATGACGGCAGGCATGGAGCAGGTGGGCCTGCTGGCGTCGGAGATCAAGCGGGTTGAACGTGCCGACGATGGCCTGCGTCTGCGCAAGCTGGTTCAGAAGGGGCGCTTGCGCATATGGCTCGACGGGGTAATATGCGAATATGCCGACCAAGCCCGACAGGCGCTGAAAGCCTTGCCGGAGTGCGGCGCGCGCGACGCTTTGGACTCGATAGGCCGCGAGATGTTCGAATCGTGGTTCTGGAATCCCGAATCGAGCATCGACTGCCTGGGAGGCGGATGCAGTGAGAAGTGCTCGCCCTCTGACTGAGTCGGCTCTTGCCGCGGCAGTGTGTGTAGTCGTATGGGCGCTGTCGATGGGCCTTCCGGGGCTCGGAGGCTATGTGAGATACATGACGCCCAGCTTAATCGCCATCGTGGGCGCGCGGCATGGAGCACGATGGTCGCTGGCGGCGTGCGCGGTGACCGGCGCCGGCATAGGGATCACGCTTGGGCCGACTCAGCTCCTAATCAGCCTTCTTCTGGGCGCTCCCACAGCCGTAATGCTTCCACTGATGAAGCAGCGCGTGGCGCCCGCGCTCTGGTGGGGGCTGGCGTCAGCTGTCTACGCTGTGGCCGTTACCGGTCTGGGCTGCGGTCTGGCCGCGCTCTACGGCGCAGGGCCTCGCGACTACGTGTCGGCGACTGCGTCGGCAAACTACGCTGCTCTGGGCGGCCTATGGGCTTGGCTTGGCGTGGGGCCGGGCGAACTAGCCGCGTTTGCAGGCCGGTCTGCGTGGTTCATCCTCCCGGGAGTGGGCGTCGTCTCCGGAGTCATGATGTACCTCATTAACGTAGTCCCGTACAGAATAGGCCTCAGAACCCTCGACCGGACGCGCCGTCGCCGGTAGCGCCGGCGTGTGCGCTCCGGGTGCTAGCCGAGCCCTTCGCCTGCGCAAGTGCAGCGAGGTCTACATCAGCAGAGGATACTCGAACCACGGCTTGCCCAGGCTGAATGCTTATGCCCGCCATGTCCAGCGACTTCAGCGCTCCACGGCTTGCTTGAACTAGGTCGATGGTGATTACGCCGCGGCCCAGGTAGCTCACGCCCTGAGGCAGACGCGGGGCGATCCTGTTGATGACGACATCTAGGGGGCCTGCCCCCAACCCCATCGGGCCGGAAATGCGCACCGTCAAGCTGGCCCCGCGCGCGGCGACCACCTCTACCCGGAAAGACGGATGAATGGGCACAGGCGCGCGAACGGTAGTATCGACAACGATCACCCCTTGTTCGAACCTCACACCCCTCACAACGAATTCCGCGGACGATGCGATGCCCGACACAACCTGCTTCGCTTCTCGGTCATCTACAGCAAGCACCAGCGACTCCATTAGCATCTCGAGTTCACTCCTTTTTGGTTCTCGCCTGAAGCAGGCGTCTTACCCTGATATCCAGCCCGAGCAGGATGATGTTCTCAATGATGGGGCGGTAGCGATTCAGCGTCAGCTGCGATAGCGCGTGGCGTGCTTCCACATTGCACCTGGCGATCATATACGAGAGAGCGTCTGCTGCCCCGGGTGAAAGCTCAGCAGAAGTCTGATCCACCATCATGCAGGCGCTCAGACCGTTGAAGGCGCCGCGTTTTGCGTCTCGCGCTACGTCCTCCAGGCAGTCGCCCAGATAGACCAGGCGACCCACGGCCTTGCCCAGGCGCGCCAGTCCCGCACAGCTCTCATCTCGCCCAGCCAAAGCGCCCGTATACTCAAACACGTGCGCGAGGCCATCTGCGGTAGGCGCGGTGAGTTCGTCAAACGTGATGCTTCCTGGCGCTGCGCTTGCCTCAGCTTCTAGCTCGGCCAGGCGATCGTCTGCCTGCAGCAGCGGGGCGATATCGAAGGAGTGTTCGGCAAGCACACGCCTGGCCCTGCTGAACTGCCGACCGCCTATGTCTCTGGCCGGGCGAGCTAGAAGCGACCCATCGCGCACCGCATCTAGGCTCTTCAGCTCGGCCATGCACACTGTGAACGCCGCGCCTAGCGTCATGAAGCCCTCATGCTCGCTGACAATAGCGAACCTGCGGAATGCCGACACAGGGCAGATAGTCTTTCGAAAAGACGGGTCTGCGTCTGCCTGAGCCGACATGAGCAAGACCAGCAGAGTAGACTCGAAATTGGTGAGCGCGCGCCACAATGTGCCGTAGTCTCGTGCAAGTGCGAAACAGAGCCCACAGTAGTGGGCTGTGTAGTGATGGCCTTGCCTGAGTGTGAGGTCGAGCTTCTGAGGCCTTGCATATCCAAACAACCGGGCACTCTCCTGCCGACGTAATCCGCTTCCTATCGGGAGTTTTCTCCTTGCCGGGCGCTTGTTCCTCCATAGGCGGCGTAATCCGGGACACAGAGCGAGGATCGCCGGTTGAGTGCTGCAGGACCCTGTCGGCGGAGTGGCGAATTCGATTGCGAAGCGAGTGGATTAGGGTAACAGTGGCAGAGAGAGGGAGGAACCGCATGCGCAGAATCATCATGGTCTTGGGGGTCATAGTGATCGTCCTGCTTGCGGGATTCGCGGGGTTCCTAGGCTTCATTTCGATCACCGACTACCGTCCCAAGGACGTTATCCGGGTCGCAGTGGATAATCCCCAGGGGGAGGTCATTCCTGTCGGGCGGGAGATCACGATAACGTCCTTCAACACCGGGTACTGCGGCCTAGATAAGCATGCCGACTTCTTCATGGACGGTGGGACCATGTCCAGGGCAGTTAGCCGGGAACAGACCAGCGCTAACATCGACCGGATCTCGTCTTTCCTTATGGGGCAGGATTCTGACATCTACCTCCTTCAGGAAGTGGACCGCAAATCGCGCCGGAGCTATGGCACCGATCAGTACCGGCGCTTCTGCGCGGATCTAGCAGGCTACAACAGTAGTTTCGCTACGAACTACAAGGTGGCCTGGGTTCCGGTTCCTCTGGCCGACCCGCACGGTAATGTCTACTCAGGCATTGCTACGCTTTCGAGATACCGCGTTGACGGCGCCGCGAGGTACTCGCTCCCGGGCGAGTTTACCTGGCCCATGCGTCTTTTTGAGCTGGATCGGTGCATGATGGAGAGCAGGCTGCCCACAGGCGACGGCAGACAACTGGTGATTGCGAACGTGCATTTATCGGCGTTCGACAAGGGCGGATTCATCAGGACTCAGCAATTGGCCTTTCTGAAGGAGTATGCGGCGCGTGAGCTGGAGTCAGGCAACTATGTTGTGATAGGCGGAGATTGGAACCATTTGCTCTCTTCTGACCCCGAGGCCAAGAAGGCTGAATACGGTGAGTCGTGGCCCTTCTGGCTGCAAGTCCTGCCTGATGATTTCGTCATTGATGGGTTCAGATGGGCGGTCGACGAGACGACGCCGTCGTGCCGAACACTCGACAAGCCCTACGTTCCGGGTGAGAACATCGAAGTCAACATTGATGGGTTCCTCGTGTCGCCGGGCGTGGAGGTCGTACATGTGCACGGGCATGATCTCGGTTTCGAAAACAGCGACCATAACCCGGTTACCGTTTGTGTCAGGTTTGGGGAGGAAGTGCCGGGTCAGGACTAGCAGTCCAGCCAGGAGGTTTGGGGCACACCAAGGTCGTGCCGGGAGATATCTTCCTCGGATCCGTTATCCCGTTCATGGCCAGTATCTCTCGCATCCTCTCATCAGTAGCCCTTCCATAGAGTCGTTTGGCGATCACAGCTACTGATTCGCCCGGCGCTACCGTGACTATTACAGTGCCTGGCTCGCCAGGTCTGACAGCGACCCTCGGGGCGTTGCCATGGGTAGCAACCTGGGCCTGTTGGGCCTGGGATTCGGCCTGGGCCTGCTGGGGTTCGGGTTCTGGAGCAGCCTGCGGTTGAGCCTGCGGTTCAGCCTGCGGCTGAATCGACGGCTCAATTTCAACCTGAAGCTCAGCCTGAAGCTGAGGCCGGAGCTCCGGCTGCGGTTCTGACGCGAGCCGTTGTGTTGTGTTGCGCGGCGCCCAGATCTGCGCTGTCAGGGCTATTACTGCGATGACGAGGGCCGCGAAAGCGATGCGCAGGGCCAGCCGGGTGTCGTCGCTTCTAAGCTTGAACGGCCAACACACCCTGCGTGACGCCTGAGCAGCAGCGGGCCCGCGTAGCGACTGCCCTGAGGATTCGTCGATGGAATCGAACATGTAGTACCCCGGGAAGGGCAGCAGCGCTTCTTCG
>DAOTAC010000005.1:0-19294 GCA_035382325.1 Bacillota bacterium
GGATATTTGCATGTGATGTAGAAACTTGACGTTGTGGGGTGACCTCATGAAGACACTAATTCTGGTGGATCTGCAGAACGACTTCATGCCAGGCGGGGCTCTGGCTGTTCCAGGCGGGGACGAGGTATTGCCCATCGCCAATGCCGTTCAAGGCTGCTTCGGCATTGTTGTTGCGACCGCTGACTGGCACCCCCCGGGTCATGGAAGCTTCGCGTCGGCGCATCCTGGGGCGCGAGCAGGCCAGCTTGTTGAGCTAGCGGGCATGCCGCAGGTGCTTTGGCCCGATCATTGTGTGCAGGGCACGGGCGGAGCTGAGTTTGCGCCGGGGCTTGATACTGCTCGCATAGCTAAGATCATCCACAAGGGAATGGATCCCAGCATAGACAGCTACAGCGGATTCTTCGACAATGGGCATCGACGCTCGACTGGACTTGAAGGCTATTTACGCAGTCGGGGGGTTGATGCCATTTACGTCATGGGGCTAGCTACTGACTACTGCGTTAAGTTCACGGCGCTTGACGGCGTGGCACTGGGTTTTTCAACGTATCTGATAGAAGATGGATGTCGAGGTGTGGAAGTTGCGCCGGGCGACGTTACCCGCGCTGTGTCTGAGATGCGCACGGCGGGAGTGCGGATAATCAACAGCCGACAGCTGGGTGTGTCCGGGGGAGCGCCGAGGGAATGACGCTTTCTCCGATATCCATAAATACGTATGTAGCAGGGAGTGTCTGCACGTGAGATTCAAAGGTCTTGTTATCGGGGTCCCCAAGGAGATCATGAAGGGCGAGCGTAGGGTATCTGCTGTTCCCGACACTGTCAAGAAGATGGTAGCGGAGGGTGCGAAGGTCCTGGTGGAGAAGGGAGCCGGAGAGGGCTCCTATTTCCATGATCATCAGTATGCAGAGGCCGGCGCCGAGATTATCGAGAGCGCTGCAGACGTGTTCGCCAAGGCGAACATCATTCTCAAGGTCAAGGAGCCTATCTTCAACGAGGCCATCGGCAAGCACGAGGTCGATCTGATGCATGCAGGGCAGTGCATAATCACCTTCCTGCATCCTGCGTATCCGGGTAACCACAAGATGATAAAGGACATGTCGGCCAAAGGAATCTTGGCGCTTACGCTTGACGGCATCCCGCGAATATCCAGAGCACAGGCTATGGACGCTCTGACCTCCATGAGTACGGTGGCAGGCTACAAGGCGGTGCTGATGGCCGCCAATAGGCTGCCCAAATTCATGCCCATGGTGGGCACCGCAGTGGGTATGATCAAGCCGTCCAACGTTCTGGTCATAGGCACCGGCGTTGCCGGTTTGCAGGCGGTTGCCACGGCGAAGCGGCTGGGCGCGGTGGTCTATGCGGCCGATATCAGGCCGGCTGCGAGCGAGCAGGCGAAGAGCGTGGGAGCGAAGGTCGTCGACCTTGGCGTTCCGGCGGACCTGGCCATCGGCGAGGGCGGATACGCGCTCAAGCTGCCTGAAGAGTGGCTGCTCAAGGAGCGCGAGGTGTTGGCCCCGATCGTCGCAGACGCGGATATCGTGGTCAGCGCGGCTCTGATCCCGGGCAAGTTGGCTCCGATTCTGATCACTGAGGAGATGGTCAAATCGATGCGGCCTGGTTCGGCCATTGTCGACATCTCCATCGACCAGGGCGGAAACTGCGAATTGAGCGAGTCCGGTGTGATACTTGAGAAGTACGGCGTCAGCATTGACGGCACCAAGAATATCCCTGGAATGGTGCCTACTGCGTCTACCTGGATGTTCGCGCAGAATATCTTCAACTACGTGGCCAACTTGGTCAAAGACGGCAAGATCGACGTCGACATGTCCGACGAGATCATTGCATCTTCGCTGGTGTCCCGCGACGGTGTTCTAGTGCATGCCGGAGCGCTCGAGGCAATGAACGCCGTGGACGGCGGCAACAAGAAGTGCGGGTGCAATTGCGGGAGCAAGTAATAGGGCGAACCAGTAGGGAGTTGTGAGTATAGTGTCTCCGCTTTCTCTCGTAATTCTGTTTGTCATCGCGACGATTGTGGGGTACAAGGTGATCAGCGCCGTCCCCAGTCTGTTGCATACTCCGCTGATGTCGGGCACGAACGCTCTCTCGGGCGTTACCGTGCTCGGGGCCCTAGCCGTTACTGCTATGGCTCAGACGATGGGCAATTCTGCGATGGGGCAACTTCTCGGCGCGGTGGCCATCGTTTTGGCGATGATCAACGTTGTCGGAGGGTTCCTCGTTACCGACAGAATGCTCAGGATGTTCAAAAAGTAGCTAGATAGGGAGGGTTCAGCGGAGCAACCCGCGCTGAGCGGCGTCGTCCGCTGTATGATGTAATGAGCTGGAAGGAAGCGATCTTTCTTGGGCTCGGCCTCGCAGACATACTGGGGTTGATCTGCGTGATCGGCACGGTATGGGGCATCAAGATGATGAGCTCGCCCACCACAGCGGTGAACGGCAATCTTCTGGGCGCCGCCAGCATGGCCGGAGCCATCATCGTGACCCTCGTATCCGAAGGCATAGTCGGAATAGGCATCCTGTGGGTCGCTATGGCAGTGGGCACGGTGCTCGGATATGTCATGGCGATTAAGGTAGCCATGATAGAGATGCCTCAGATGGTGGCGTTGCTGAACGGGTTCGGAGGCGGCAGTTCAGCGATAGTCTCCTTGATGACCTTGGTTGCGACGGTGTGGACGGCCGGTACGGTCACGTTCGGAGCATTCGAGAAGGTCACGGCTGTGCTGGGCCTGATTGTGGGAGGCGTCACCTTCTCCGGGAGCCTCGTAGCCGCCGGCAAACTAGCCGCGAAGATCAACCAGAGGCCAATCATCTTTGAACGGCAATCGGCAATCAATAACCTGGCTCTCATTGTCACCATGGTCCTGGGCGTCTCGGCGATTGTGTCCGACGGGACCGGCATGGTTGTCTACGCAGTACTGGTGTTGATCGGATCGCTGGCGTACGGCGTACTGTTCACGATCAAGGTCGGCGGCGCCGACATGCCGATAACAGTCTCTCTTCTCAACTCGTTTTCGGGCGTGGCGGCGTCGATTTCGGGATTCGCCATCGGCAATCCCCTTCTCATCGCCATCGGCGCCGTGGTAGGCGCTTCGGGGCTGATTCTGACGCAGATAATGTGTCGGGCGATGAACCGCACTCTGGGTCAGGTGCTTGCCGGCAAGACGACGGTGCTCCACCCGACACACGGCCAGAAGGCAGCGGCTGGTTCTGCCGGGCCTTCCCGGCCTGTTCAGCCTAGCGGCGCTCCCGCACAGGCCCCGCCTACGGCTGCGGAACCGGCGCCCGCGGGAGAGCCGAACTACATCGGGATCGCCTGGTCCGCGAAGAGCGTGATCGTAGTTCCGGGGTACGGCATGGCCCTGGCGCAGGCGCAAGGCGACGTGAAGGCGCTTATGGACCGGCTGGAGGCGGGCGGAGCAGAGGTCAAGGTGGCCATCCACCCTGTAGCAGGACGGATGCCTGGGCATATGAACGTGCTTCTGGCCGAGGTGGATGTGCCGTACGACAAGCTCTACGAGATGGACCAGGTCAACGACGAGTTCGCCAAGACTGATCTAGTGATAGTGGTAGGAGCGAACGATGTGATCAACCCCGCGGCCAACACGGCTGAGGGGACACCTATCTACGGGATGCCTATCCTCAACGTGCACGAGGCAAAGCACGTTATCATATTCAACTACGATACCAAGCCGGGTTATGCCGGCGTCGACAACCCGCTCTACGAGCCGAGCGACAAGGTCACCTTGCTGCTTGGGGATGCGGCGACGACAGTGCGGAAGTTCATGGGCGATATCGAAGCGACTGCGACTGCGACGGCATCTGCCGGTGGCTCGGCGGAACCCGCAGAGTCAAAGGCCGAGCTCGTGCAGATCACCAGGGAAGCCAGGAGCGTTATCGTTGTTCCTGGCTATGGCATGGCTCTAGCGCAGGCGCAGGGCGACGTGAAGGCGCTTATGGATCGGCTGGAGGCGGGTGGAGCGGAGGTCAAGGTAGCCATCCACCCTGTAGCAGGACGGATGCCTGGGCACATGAATGTGCTTTTGGCCGAGGTGGATGTGCCGTACGACAAGCTCTACGAGATGGACCAGGTCAACGACGAGTTTGCCCAGACTGATCTGGCGGTAGTCGTAGGAGCGAACGACGTGATCAATCCTGCGGCCAACACGGCTGAGGGTACGCCCATATACGGGATGCCTATCCTTAACGTGCACGAGGCGAAGCATGTAATCATATTCAACTACGATACCAAGCCGGGCTATGCCGGCGTCGACAACCCGTTGTACGAGCCGAGTGATAAGGTTACCTTGATCCTTGGCGACGCAGCCAAGACAGTACGGGAGTTCATGAACGAAGTGGGGTTGTAGCGCTCGGTCATGCGGCCCAACGCGGCATGGCGTACTATGATGTCATGACATGAAATAGGCCCTTCGCCCACGATCCCATCTAGCCTGGATCGTGTCGGGCGAGGGGCCTTTCTTTCTATGCGTACTGCACTGTGCACAATCGCTTAGGACTAGCTGCTTCTGACGAGCCGCGCCAGGCTGCAGCCTGGCGCGGCTACTCGGCGGGTGTACGGAACGGCCCATTGAGCAGAGCAGACAGCGCTTCGTCTGAGACGGCCAGCGCATCGACTGACACCCCGTACGCGCCTGCTGCTCTGGCCGCGTCCACCAGTCCTGCAAGTGCGGGCGCAGAGCTTTTCGCCTTTGGTATGGACGCTGCGTCTATGCCGGCTACAACCGGGATTTTGGTCCCTGCGAAACCCTGCGCGGCGCGGACCAGAGTATCCACGAGGTCTGCAACTCTGGTATTTGTGAGAGGAACCACGAAATCCAGCCAGCCCGCGGCAGCCCACTTGCTCCAATCCTGCATTCTGACCAGCACCGAGTCAGAATATGGATACACAGACGCGGAGACGAGCGTGCCCGGAGATTCTGCGCGGATTGTGGACACCAGCCTTCCGACAAAGGCGCTCAGATTGCTGCATCTCCAGTCAAGCCAGGCATTCCACCTGGCGATATTGAGCCCGATGGAGCGCGGCGCGAAGCCCAGGTCGGCTTGGGCCAACTGCAATACGGTGGGGTTGAAATCGTACGGCGCGGCAGGCCCGGCAGGGTAGCATATGGATCCGAGATGGATGCCGTTCGGGGCATAGCAGGTGACCAACTCGCGCGCTATGTCCATGATGAACTGCTGAACTTCGGGATGGGCCGGCGATAGGAAGTAGTGCCCGTCGGGGGCCGCGGTGGGGCCCCGGTCGTCTCGCTTCATAGCCGCCCACCCACGGTTTGCCTGAAGCAGCCGAGGTAGAGAGCCGTCGGTCGCGGCTTGGCCGACATCGAAGGCTTCCACCCACGCGTGCACTGAGAACCCCAGGAGTTTTCCTTCTTGGATGCAAGCCTGAAGTGGATCGAAGTCGCCATAGACGGGATTGCGCTCAGCTACCTGCGACGGGTAGAGGGCTTGACCTTGCGAAAAGGCCGACACGAACAGTGTGTTGAAACCGGCCGCCGCGAGCCGCTTCAGATCGTGGGTTATGCGTTCGCGGTCAGTGGGCGGAGTGTACCACGCGGCTTTAGTCTTGAGCTGGCCCAGGTTGAACTGGGCGCCGTATTTTACGTTCACAAGGTATGCTATGGTGTTTGTAATGAGCGTGGCTACGTCGGGCGTAGTGGCATTCGCCGCGCTAAACAGGTTCTCGGAGCAGTAGACCCCATATCTTGTCTCGGTCATTGCAGGGCGCCCATCCGACCATTTGGCCAGCACCAGGGCGTCGTGGTTCACGCGGTTTACGAGCCCTCGCTGGCGCGGGACGGGTATCGTAGAACCCAGCCCGCGGAAGATCGGGTGAGATCCGGCCGATGCGATCAAGGGATCTGCACTGACTTTCTCAGTCGATGAGTATCTTGCCCCCATGATCTCGGTGAGCTCGTAGTCGGGATGAACACGCCAGAAGTCGTCGCGTAGGGAAGTGTCGAAGGTTGCAAAGACGCGCCCCCCGGCTTCGGCGAATTTCCTGATGTTTTCGGCCGCCAGCTGCGATATGCATGAAGTGGACGGCAGCACCACTGCCTTGTAAGAACGGAGAGCTCCTATCTCCAAGTCGTGGTCGGTGATCACCGCGGCCGATATCCCTGCCCTCGCCAGGGTGCTGACGAGCCAGTTGACGTCGACGAACTCCGACCGGTAGTCCCATGCGTTGAGCGACGCGTAATGGCGTGTATAACCCGAGTCGACTATCGCCGCGTCCGCTCCCTGGCGTGCGTACGGCGACTGTTGCTCCGCAGTCGCCAGCGCCGCCGGACCCAGCCAAATCACGGCTGCAATTGCGGCGGCCACGATGAAAGCCGCGCGAACCACGCGAGGCCCGCAGGTCATGACTGTTTTGCCGTTCGTGCGAATCAACACTTGCTCATCCTCCTTGTTCGGTTTCATTCTTCGTTTCGTGAGGTTTTTCCTCCAACCGGGCTGGGCGGGCGAAGGAATAGAGCCTCCGGAAAAGAACATACCAAGAAACGAGTCGAGCAGCGTTTGAGCGAGGATGGCGATCTATGGAGTACTACGATTACACACAACCCTTCGCGTCGAGGCGCAGCCCGGTGATGGGAATGCGGGGAGCGGTGGCCACGAGCCATCCGCTGGCTGCGCAGGCGGGCCTTAGGATGCTGCTTGCCGGCGGCAACGCCGTCGACGCGGCGATAGCGACTGCAGCGGCGCTGGTAGTCTTGGAGCCTACCTCCTGCGGTTTGGGCGGAGATGCGTTCGCCATAGTATGGGACAACGGCGAGATGCACGGGCTTAATGCCTCGGGGCGTGCGCCTCAGGCGCTGAGCGCTGAGGAGCTCCGACGCGCCGGTTTCGCCAATATGCCCGCGGAAGGCTGGGCGCCTGTGACGGTGCCGGGCGTCGTGTCGGCATGGTCGGCCCTGTCGCGCAGATTCGGGTGCCTGCCGTTCCGCGACGTGATGGCGCCTGCCGTGGAGTACGCCCGCGAGGGCGCGCCTGTTCCTCCGGTGATCGCCGGTTACTGGAGCGCGGCCCAGAAACGGTTCGGAGGGCGCGGCGGGGTTTTCGCGGAGTTTGAGCACGCGTTTCTTCTGGGAGGTCGGGCGCCGCGTCCGGGAGAGGTGTACCGCAATTCGGAGCTTGCGATGACGCTCCAGTCTATTGCCGATTCGCATGGAGAGTCGTTCTACCGGGGGGGCCTGGCTCGCGCTATCGCTGCGCATTCGGAGGCGACCGGCGGTTATCTGGCCTTGCGCGACCTCGCAGAGCATCTTCCTGAATGGGTCGAACCGGTGAATGCTCGTTACCGCGGATTCGATGTGTGGGAGATCCCACCCAATGGGCAGGGGATTGTGGCGCTTATGGCGCTGAACATCATGGAAGGGTTCGATCTGGGCGACATGCCCCGCCTTGCGCCGGAATTGCTCCACGTGATCATTGAGGCCCTGAGGCTTGCATTTGCCGATGCCCATGCCTACGTTGGCGATCCAAGAGCTGTGAGCGTGCCTGTGTGTGAACTTCTATCGCCGGAGTATGCTGCGGCAAGAAGAGCGCAGATCAGCATGTCTCAGGCCATGGCCGACGTCGCTCCAGGTCGGCTGAGCGGGAAACTGGAGACGTGGGAACCGCATGACGGCGACACCGTATACCTATCCACGGCGGACTGGGAAGGCATGATGGTGTCATACATACAATCAAACTACATGGGATTCGGGTCGGGTGTGGTTGTGCCCGGTACAGGGATATCCATGCAGAACAGGGGCGCCGGGTTCTCGCTTGAGGAAGGTCACCCTAACGAGCTGGCTCCTGGGCGAAGGCCGTACCACACCATCATACCGGGGTTCCTCACTCAGTCGGGTGTTCCGCTGGCCGCTTTCGGGGTGATGGGCGGCGATATGCAGCCACAGGGGCATGTGCAGGTGATCTCGAGCATCATTGATCATTCGCTCAACCCCCAGGCTGCCATCGACTGCCCGAGGGTGAGAGTCATGGGCGCCGACGGCGTGCTGGCCGAGCCGGAGGTTGGGGCGGATACCATAGCTGCCCTGAGGCGACTGGGGCACAACATACGCGCTGAAGAGGGTCGCGCCGGATTCGGCGGCGGGCAGATGGTGTGGCGCGATCCGGATACGGGTGTGCTTATTGCAGGCAGCGAGCCCAGAAAGGACGGCTGCGCTGTTGCCATATGAAGTCCGCGGATATGCATGCACACGTGCATGAGGGAGGTGTCAAGAGCATGCGAGGATCAATTGGCGCTTCAATGGTCTTCGGCATAGTCCTGGTACTGTTGGGAGCGATGTTCCTCCTGAATAACCTGGGCATTACGACCATCAGCATTGGTCGCATTATCGAGACATACTGGCCTATCGTCCTGGTGGCCCTGGGGCTTTCGGCGGTGCTTAAGCCCCGTGACGACGGGCGGGTACGTGATGAGCGGACATATGATGACCAGATACACGATAGGCCGACGGCCTTGTACGATGAGGCCGGCTCGGGAAACGAAGAGGCTGAGCCGGCCGGGCCGCGCGAGATAGGCGAAGCACCCGAGCCGTGTCGCGCTTCGGGGCCGAATGTGGGAGGATGGATCCTCATTGGCCTCGGGGTGCTGATGCTCGCGGCGAACACGCGGTTCTGGGGGTTCGATCTGAGCCGACTGTGGGGGACGTTCTGGGCGCTCGTGGTGATCCTTGTCGGCTGGACGGTCCTGCGGTCGTCGCCGCCCGTCGGCCAGGTGGGGCGCACTCAGTGGGTGGTCATGAGCGGGCTGGAGCAACGCGCCGCCGGCTGGCCGCTGCGAAGCGGATCGTATGTCGTCGTCATGGGCGGCGCCGACCTGGATCTGCGTGTGGCCGATGTCCTCGATGGCGAAACGTATCTGGACATGACTGCGATTATGGGCGCGATAGAGGTGATTGTCCCGCCGGACATAAGTGTGGAGTGTGAGGGGGCTGCCATTCTAGGCGGGGTGACGGTGCTCGGTCAGTCGTCGGGAGGGGTTCTGGCCAGCCGGTCATTCGTCCGGGAAGCGCCTGCGGGCTCCACGAAGCGGCTACGGGTCAGGTGCAGGGCGATCTTGGGCGGAGTAGAGTTCAAGTAGAGTCCCGGTGGAGTCCCGGTGGAGTCCCGGTGGAGTCCCGGAGCAACTTAGGTAGGGATTCTGCCTTTAGTGTCGAAGTATTACAAAGTCACTGATTACACTCCTCCGAGTCCCCTCGCCTAATGTTCGGGTGGCGGCGCCGCTGCCCGAGGCTATGGTAGGCGGACCGACAGGGTGCGCCGGGAAACGGGCGCGCCTCCCAGTGCGGAAAGGAGGCGGAATGGTGTTTCGTATCTGTACGCCGCAGGCCCGAGGGGTGCATAGGCGACGCGTTTTGCGCCGCAGTGCCCTGGCGCTTGCGGCCTTTGCTTTCGTATTCGCTGTGACGACTGTCTTGCCTGTCGGTCGGGTAGAGGCGCTCTTCGGCCGCTCAGGGCTGTCATTTGCGGTGGTGGGCGATAGCCAGGGGCGAAACGAAGTATGGGACAGGGTGATCGACGCGGTCAATGCTTCGCGTCCGCAGTTCGTTCTGCACTGTGGCGACATGGTAGCATCGGGGACAAGCCAGCAGTACGACGACTTTGTCGGAAGAGCCCGAAAACTCCGGATGCCCTGGTATGCGGTGCTCGGCAACCATGACGTGAAGGGCGACGGGAAAGCGGTGTACGCCAGGCTAGTCCGTAAGGACGCCTACTACTCGTTTGTGCAGAAGGGCTACAGGTTCATAGGCCTCGACAGCTCCTCAGGTAGTCTCGATGCGACTCAGATTGATTGGCTCCGGCGGGAACTGCAAGCGCCGGAGCCCAAATTCGTCTTCATGCACATCCCTCTTTTCGATCCCATGCCCGGCGGCGACCATTGCTTTCTCGACACCGGGCAAGCGGCCGAGCTCCATAAGATGTTCAGCACTTCTAGGGTATTGGCTGTGTTCAGTGGGCATGTGCATGTCTTTGCTCAAGCGGCGAAAGATGGCGTGACGTATGTCACGACCGGCGGCGGGGGCGCTCTGCTGTATGCCCGGGCTGAGCAAGGCGGATTTCACCATTTCACCATGGTGCGGGCAGATGGCGACCGCATCCAGGTCGAGGCTGTGCCCGTGAAGGCTGAGATCGAAGAACCGCGCCTCACAGTTCGGGGTTCGAAAGGGCAGGTGGAGATGACCCTGGGCGAGATTGCGGCCATGCCCCGGTTTGAGGCCAAAACGGCTTTCGAGAACAAGTTCGCCAACCTGGGCGGGCAGGGGGTGTATGCGGGAGTCCGCGTAGCCGCGCTCGTCGACATGGTAGGCGGAATGCAGCCAGGGCAGATCCTTGTAGTCACGTCGAGTGACGGTTATTCACAAGAGTATGCCTATGGAAACGTGTATCCGTCTGTCGCGTGGCTGTCGCTCCAGGGCGAGATGCTCTTGGCCTATGAGAAGGACGGTTCGACTCACCCCGCCTGGGGAGAATGCCCGCGAATCGTGTTCGCTCCGTCCGACGGCGTATACCACAACTCGGACTGCGCCGCGACATCCGCTCCGGGGCAGGGCTGGAATGTATATGAATCGGCCGGTGCGCGTTGGGCGCGCTATGTGAGGCGCATTGAGGTCAGGACAAAGTAATCGGGAGGTAGTCACGACATGAAGAAGAACAACGCTCTCAGGGTGCTGGCAATCGTAGCATTTGCCTGCCTGGTTCTTGGCATGGGGCGCCTTGCCGCGGCGGGCGAATGGCAAGTGGAAGTGGTGTCTGGCGACAAGTCTGTGGTGGTTACCGCAGCTGATGCAGCGCCACAGGCACAGACGGTGAAAGCCGGGTTTCTCAGGAGTACCGGGCGCATAGAGGGCCCGTCGGCCTATGCCGTCATGCCTATGGACGCGATTCTCGCCCGCGTGGGCGGCATCCGCCCGGAGCAGGCCGTCCGAGTGACCGCACGGGACGGCTATCAGATGGTGTACAGCTTCGCGCAGGTCCAGGGCGGCATCTTTACGTACGATGATAAGGGCAATGTGTTGCGCGTGGGTGGCCCATCGATGCTTCTTGCGTTTGAGTCGGATCGCGACTCAGCCGACAAGTTGCCCCGGATTATATACGGGCGACCCGACGACATTGTCATAACCGATGGCCACTTCTGGGCCAAATCAGTTGCCAAGGTAGAAGTCATTCCGGGCGTGGAGGACTGGCAGATCAGCTTGTCGGGAGTGGAGAAGACGTGGCTGGACAGAGCCACGTTCGAGAGCATAGTGACATGCCCGGTCACTCCTCACCCCGCGGTCACCTGGTCGGTAGCTGAGAAGGACGGGAGCACGTCTACTTATGAAGGCGCGCCCCTTTGGGTCATTCTTTCGATAATCGATGGAGGCGACGCGCCCGGAGGGCACTACATGTTCAACGATGACCTGGCGGAGAAGGGCTACACCATCAAGGTGATGTCGAAGGACGGTCTCGCAGCTGAGTTCGATTCGAAGTCGGTCGCACGGAACAACGATATCATCGTGGCGTACTTGAAGAACGGCGAGTATCTCACAGAGGGCGACGCGCCACTTCGCCTGGTCGGCGATGTGCCTACCAAGAAGCATTCGGTCAAGGCGATCGCGGCGATCGAGATCGTCGGCAATTAGTATGTCATCGCGGTTGGCCAAGCGCCGGCGGGGCTACTACTTCAGCACGCGCGACCTGGTCCTGATCGCGGCGGTGAGCGCAGCAGGCGGTGTGCTAAGCACGTACGTTGGATACCTAGGCAACCTGCTGAACTCGGCGTTCGGCGTGCCGTTTGGCGCCGGTCAGTTCATGGCGGGGTTGCACGTGTTCTGGTTCGTGCTCGCCAGGGCGATTGTGGGCCGTAGCGGCGCCGGCGCCCTGGCCGGAGTGCTCAAAGGCCTGGTAGAGTTGTTCACAGGCAGCACTCACGGGCTGCCGATAGTAGTTGTGTCGGCTGTAGAAGGCGTGCTTGTCGACCTACTGTCGCTGCCGTTCGTCAGGCCACCGCTAGGCGCTATGTGCCTTGCCGGGGCAGTATCGTCAGCATCCAACGTCCTTGTGTTCCAGGCCATGTACTTCTCCGGAGTCTCATGGGGATACGTGGGCTTGATGGTGCTGTTTGCGGCGATATCAGGGGCGGTGTTCGGCGGATACTTCACGGCGGGTGTGCTGGATGTGGTGGAGACCGCCGGTCTGCTGCGACCAGTGGAGATGTCCACCCCCGGTTCGGCGCCGGGGCGCAGGCCACGGCCTGGGCGGCGTGTTGCTCGTCTGGCTATGACTCTTGTGATGATAGCTGCGCTGGCAGGCGGGGCGGTATACTACTACACCCAGGTGTTTGAGCCCGTCCCAAGCAGCCCCAGGTGCAAGATCGAGGGCAAGGTTGCACGGGCCTACGAGTATGCGCCGTCCGGGTTTCGAGATGAGGTCGTGTCTGTCCGAGCGGAGCTGGTGGGGCAGGTCACCTATGTGCCTGAAGCCGATTACTCCGGCGTGCCGTTGGCGGTGATCTTGGGGCGCGCCGGAGTTGACCCATCTGCGGCATCGGTACGGATCATCGCTTCCGATGGATACGAGGCCATCTTCAGCGTGCGAGACATCACGGAGCATACAAACGTGCTTCTTTGCCAGGACGGCGAGACTTTGCGAATTGTTGCCCCCGGCTTTGAGGGCGCGTTCTGGGTGAGGATGGTGTCCAGGATCCGCGTTGAGTAGAGAAATGGTAGAGCTTTCGAGGTTTGGTGTGGATTATCCACAAGGCACTTCACCCGCGCTTGCGCAGGTGGACTTGTCGATCGGCCCCGGCGAATCGGTGCTCGTGACAGGGCCCAGCGGTTCGGGCAAGTCCACACTAGCCCTATGCTTGACGGGCGTTATACCCAATGCGGTATACGCGCGCCTCTCCGGAGGCATACGGGTGTGTGGAGTCGAACCTGCTGCGCAAGGCGTGTACGACATGGCCAGCCGCGTCGGGCTAGTTCAACAGGACGCCGAGGCGCAGTTCTGCACCATGAGTGTGGAGGACGAGGTGGCGTTCGGGCCGGAGAACCTGATGTGTTCGGAGGCAGAAATTGAGCGCCGGGTAGCACACTCGCTGGAGCTGGCGGGCGCCGAACATCTGGCGGGGCGTGCCCTAAGTGAGCTATCGGGCGGCGAAAAGCAGCGCGTGGCTATCGCATCCGTCCTGGCCATGCAACCACAACTGCTCGTGCTGGATGAGCCGGCCGCGCATCTTGACCCGCGTGCAACAAGGGCGGTAGCGGATTCGCTGCACGTAGTACAGCGCGACTTGGGGCTCTCTGTCATTATCATGGAGCATAAGCCGTGGAGATTCGCCGGCTCAACTCGGCGCATGGTACATCTGGACGAGGGACGAGTCGTACATGACGGGCCCGTCAAGTGGGACAGGCCCGGGCATCTGCACTCTCCGGTTGCGCGCAGCTCACAACCACGACCAGGCGGACCGCTGCTTGCCGTGCGCGGGCTGAGCCATGCGTACGGCAAGCGAACTGCTCTCGCCGACGTGCACCTGGACGTTGCACGCGGCGAAATAGTGGGGATAATGGGCGACAACGGCTCAGGCAAGACATCGCTTCTTCTCAGTATCATGGGCATAGTCAGACCTCAGGCAGGTCGTGTCACGCTTCGCGGTGAGGATATCACCGCGTTGCCGGTGTCAGCCAGAGCTTCCCGCATGGGTTTCGTGTTCCAGAACCCCAATCACCAGCTGTTCACCGACTCCGTATGGCGAGAGGTGGCGGCAGGGCCGCTGGCACGGGGTGAGTCTGCCGAAGAGTGCCGACCTGCAACCATGAGCCTTCTTCAACGGTTCGGCTTGGCCGATATGTGCGATCGCCACCCGCTGACGCTCAGTTTCGGCCAGAAGCGCAGGCTTAACCTGGCTGCCGCCTTGATTTGCGATCCCGACCTCTTGATGCTGGATGAGCCTTTCGCGGGGCAGGACATGAGGCGAGCGGAGGACCTCGCCTGCCTACTGGCTGAAGTGGCCGACGCGGGCAAGGGGGTACTGCTGGCTGGCCACGATCCCGACATAATGGCCTGGTGCTGCCATCGGATTATCTTTCTGGAGCATGGGCGTGTCACGCTGGATGCTCCGGCCGCCGACGCCATGGCGGAACTTGCGCGCAGGGGGGAACGGGACTATGTCTGCTCGGTCTGACACACCGATTGGGCTTAACCCTATTGCGCGTCTGGCGGCGCTAGTCTCCACGTGCGTCGTGGCCTTTCGGGCGAGAACGCCCTTGCAGGCGGGTGTGCTGTGCTGCGCGATATTGCTGATGCACGCAGCGACCGGCGCGCCGTTGGGCCAGCCCTCGTTCCGCCGGCGTCTGCGCGGGATATTCCTGTTCTCAGCGATCTTGTTCGCAAGTCAAATACTGTTGGCACGCGGCCCTGCGCCGGCTGAACGTGTTGCTGTGGGCGCCCTCATGGCGCTGCGCTTTCTCAACGTGGTGCTGGCGAGCCATCTCTTCGTGAGCACAACAGAACCCGAGTGCCTGGCATACGCGCTGATGCAGTCGGGACTGCCCTACAGGTACGGGTTCGCTTTTCTTGCGGCGATGAGGTTCGTTCCGTACTTTCGCGACCAGGCCCAAACAGTGCGGCAGGCCCAGATGGCCAGGGGCATCGCGCTGGATCGCGCCACGCCCAAGGGCGTGTTTCTGATGGCCCGATACACGTTCATCCCAGTTGTGGTGTCCGCTCTGGGCAGGGTCGAGTCGCTCTCTGTATCAATGGAAGGGCGCTGTTTCGGGCTCCATCCCACCAGGACCTTCCGCAAGCGGATCCCGTTTGGTCTGGTTGACGCACTGGCGATTGCGGCCAGCGCAGCACTGGCCATCCTGGCGTTGGCCGCAATGTGACCTATCGTCTGCCGCCTACTCGCGTGTGACTCCTCCCTGTTCACAGAACTCGCGGGCCCATGATACGGCGGCGGCGTACGCACGGGGCAGCACCTGTTCAGGCACTCCCACTTGCCCTGCTAGCTCGCTCATCTCGTCCCACTGCCCCTGCTCGTACGCGAGTATCAGGCGGTACAAGGGGGTAATCGGGCCGTCTTGGTCGACCAGAGCTTTCTGAACGTCTCCGGGAAAAGGCATGCCCGCGATGGCTTTGTGCATGGGCTGGTCCAGCAGAGCGTCGATGGTTGAGAAGAGTCCCGCTAAGAACAGCTCGGCCGATCTGTCGACTAGCGCGGTCTGCCTGGCTGTAAGCTCCGCGAACCTGGCTCTCACCACTGACACGGTGACCAGTTCGTCCGGCTTGTCCTGAGTGAGCGTGGTCATGATCAGCAATGGGAACCACTCTTTGATCTCTTTCATCCCCAGAATGAGCAGAGCGTGCTTTATCGAAGTGACTTCGGTTCGAAGGCCGAATGCCGCGGAGTTGACCAGCCTGAGCACTCGGTACGAGAGTGCGGGGTCATGCCCGATGATCTCGGCTAGCTCTCCGAAATCGGGTTCGGGCTTCTGCACTTCGTTCAGAAGCTGAAGACCGGCTGTGCTGCAACTGGCAGCCATGCGACCCCACGACGGAACGGGCTGAGTGAAGAAACACCCTTGTACGTACGCGCAACCCAGCTCTCGGGCTTCGCGATAGGCCTTGGCGGAGTGGACTTCCAGAGCCCAGAGCTCGAGCCGGCTGAGGTCAGGGCGTTCTGAGAGCCACATAAGCTGGGCTGGGGATGTGTGCAGGAAGTTGATCCTGATGATGTCGGCCAGCTCCACAAGGGCTTCCTGCCCTGACCCTTGAGTGAAATCGTCGAGCGCCAGCACGTACCCCTTCTGCTTGAGGATTCTACATATTTGGATAAGTTCCTGAGAAGGCTTTACGTCGTTGGGCACCAGCAGCCCCAGGAACTCGCCGGGCATCGCGGCAGGTGCACCATGCTCAATCAAATCGTCGGGGAACCGGATGAACGCGCGTTTACCGCCGGTGATAGCCTCGGCATCGAGTATGGACGATAGCAGCACAGGGTCGGGGCCCCGTGATGCAAGCGCGTTCTCGATGCCGCCTCGAAACAGCAGCTCATATCCGTATACCTTATCCGCGGTATCGAAGATGGGTTGCCTGGTAACAAAGACCTCCATGTCAATCCTCCTGTATAATCGCTGAGCCGCCGCCCTCACGCTCCATGATCGGACGTCTGCCCGCTCCCGCCTCAGTCTCGTTTGCCCTGCTCGCCCCGGGCGCCGTAGGGGATGGGTATGTAGCCCACTGAAGGCCTCTTGGCTTGGGGCTGGGGGTAGAGCTCCATGAGCTGGTATATCTCAATGGGCAT
Source organism: Bacillota bacterium (assembly GCA_035382325.1). Classification (GTDB taxonomy): domain Bacteria; phylum Bacillota; class DTU025; order DTU025; family DTU025; genus UBA5389. The sequence goes on from DAOTAC010000005.1 coordinate 16,322, forward strand.
GTCATTGCACGCGGTGAGGCCCATTTCGGTCAGCTCTTCGCAGGTAATCGGGTAATCGTGAGTCCAGCGACCGGTAGAGAGAGCTTCCGCAATCTGTTCGGCTTTTTCCAGGGGCATTCTGTCTTTCAAGATCTCTACAACTAGCGAGCGAACCTGCCTGAGCGCCTTCTCGGCGACATCGGCCAGTATGAGGGTTTGGTCATCTACCTCTGCGACGGGCTTCTTGGCTACTGCGGCAAGGATCGAGGCCGCGGGATAGCTGCCTATCTGCGGGTCTACCGGGCCCAAGACGGCGTTGGGATCCATCACGATCTCGTCTGCCGCCAAGGCTATCAGAGTGCCGCCCGACATTGCATAGTGCGGCACGAACACTGTGACCTTGCCTCGATGACTCTTGATGGCGTGGGCGATCTGTTCCGTGGCCAGTACGAGGCCGCCCGGGGTATGCAGAACGATATCGATGGGCACGTCGGGGTCGGTGATTCTGATCGCTCGCAGAAGTTGTTCGGAGTCTTCGATTCCGATGTGTCGCGCGAATGTCATGCCCAGGATGTTCATTGATTCCTGACGATGAATGAGCGTAATGACCCGGGACTTGCGCTTGTGTTCTGTCTGTCGGATCAGCTTGTACCTTGACGCATCACGGGTCTGCCTGGTAAAAAGGGGGACAAAGCTCCAGATGATAACGAGGAGCCAGATGATATCGAGAATACTGAACGGCATGAGCCCACCTCCAGTCGAGCATGTCCACTCTCATTATAGCCACAGAGTGCCGCATTTTCCACAAGCCGGTGCACCGAGCAGCCGGCCTAACGGCCTGAGGCGGGCCGCTACCCCCACACCCAGGCCTGGGATGCCGCTTCCAGGACTGCCGCGGGCACCGCACCCAGGCGCCATAGCGCGATCTTTCGTATTCCGAGCGAATCCAGCGCTCTGATCTTGGCAGAGAACGTGACGAGGTCCTCATACCATACCTTATGCTGCTCTCCGCGGGAATCGGAATACTCGAACCAGGCAGCGGCGCTGTCGGCATCACGGACAATGCGGGCGCCCGTCTCGCTGGCGACCCGCGCGGCAGCGTCCGACGTAATGTAGGCGACCTCTCCATGCGCGTCCCAGTCCAGCCCGTATACCCCGATAGTGGCCGCAAGCTTGGAGCGGCCGACGTATTCCAGGGCCGACTCGACGTTCCTCTGCAGCCATGCCAGATGCGTGGGTGGACCCTCAGGATCTTGGGCGCCTTTCTCCAGTCCTTCCAGCATCATTAGATCGACGAATTCGGCCATGTGCTTGAGATCGAACTCGCCTTCGGCCCAGTCGTGTGGAATGGAGACCGATAGTGTGTAGTTGGGGCTGAGCAAGGCCAGTCTTGCCCGGACTTCGCGGGCAAGTATCGCAAGGGAATCCCAGTGCGTGCTGCTGATATTTTGGAAGTCAAGGTGGACGCCGTCAAGGGAGTTGGATGAGGCGGCTTCCACGATCCTGCCGGCCAGCGTGGACCGGGCATCCTCCGCAAGCAGCGCCGCATCGGCCGATTGCCGCGAATACCGGGCCTCCGTCAGGTTCGTCACACCTGCCAACACACGCGTCCTTCGCGCTCGGATCAGCTGGACGGCAGGGTCCTGGGCGCCGGGATGCAAGTCGCCGTCAGGCTGTACGTGCAAGAACGAGTAGACCACTTCGCTGAAGGGCTCGGGCGCTCTGAGAGCGTCGGCGATGCCCAGAGTGGAGGCATAGTCGGAGATGAACCCGATTAGCCTGTATTTGCGAGGGATATGGAGTACCTGGCCCGGACGGATCTCATACGGTTCCTCAAGCGAGTTTGCCAGGGCAATCATTCTGTAGTCGGAACGGTACCGCTGGGCAACCAGCCAGAGCGTGTCGCCCTCCTGTACTGTGTAGTGCATGAACCCCGCCTCCCGCGAACGGTGATGGCCAACAGGCATAGCAGTATAAGCTATGCCAAAGGCATCAGAAATGTTCGCGGATCCGGATCAGCTTCGGCCCGTGCCGCCCGTGGTTTCGCTGAACATGCCCGTGCGCGACAGGATCTCTATGAGGATCAGGGCCAGCGCGCCGCCGATCAGCGCCGTCGCCAGCTGTGTCCCCTGCATCATCTTGGCCAGGGGCCCAGGAACCTGGACCAGGTACTTCACGGTTGTCGACAAGATGAGGAACTTGACGAACGAAGCAATGAGGATTCCGATTATGCGGAACGTCGTGGACTTGCGACCTCCTATGCCGGACACCAGGCCGAATGTGACTGCCAGGGCAGCGTTGGAGATCATGATGGGGAAAACCATGGGCGCCATTGCCGGTTTGAGTATGCCTACCCAAAGCGCCACCGCCGGCGTGATGAGTCCGGTGGCCACGCCGCCCCAGATGCCGACTATCATGACCGCAAGATACAGAAACATGTTCACCACCGGGCCCGTGACCATCTGCTGGAGGCCTAGGGACTGAAAGGCCACGGTTAGGGCGATGAGTATCGCCGTTCTGGTCACTCGGCGGACATCCACAGAAGACATGCCATCTCTTCCTTTCTAGATATCATCATGCCGCAGTGTGTCACAACGAATAAACAAGGATCATGCCTGCCAGAGCACCAAGGACTATTCCGAAGGTTCCCGAATGCCCAACTGCGAACTCCTGAGCGTCCGGGATGAGCTCATCGGCGGTGATGAAGACCATTGCGCCGCCTGCAAACCCGAGACATACCGAAAGCACCGCGCTGGACACGTTTCCGACCATGACTCCCACCAAGGCGCCTATCGCCATGGGCAGGCCGGCCAGGGCCCCCCACTTCGTAATCTGCAGGGCATCCAACCGCGCAGCGCACATCGGCGCCGCCATGGCCATTCCCTCCGGGATGTTGTGCAGAGCTATGGTAAGAGCCACCGAAAACCCGAGCGACGATCCATGGGCGTAGCTTGCGCCTATAGCCAGCCCTTCGGGCAGGTTGTGCATGGCGAT
>DAOTAC010000006.1:0-19038 GCA_035382325.1 Bacillota bacterium
CCCCCTGGTGTGCGCAGACTACGATCATGCAGTAGCGCTCCAGCGTGTTGCCTGTGGGCGTTGGGTGACGCCGAAGCCGAACCCGATCGTCCGCCCCGACCAGCACAACTGTTGGAGTGAACCCTGCCTGAATCAGCTCCGCTGCGGTCATTCCTGCAATCATGCGTTCTGTCATGCCGGGCTCTATCCGAAAACACACGCGTTCAACCGCGTCCGACACTCCACGTCCGATCCCGGGATACCGATCAGCCTCCCATGGGGTAAACGGCATCCTGAGCGCAGTCACATCATAGAATCGCCCTTGAGCAGCAGTGCAGCTGAAATCGGCGCCCAACTTGCCTGGTATCTCACCAAGCATTCCATCCTGCCCATGATGCCAAGGGTACTCAACGAATTCGAAGACATCCGCCGGCGCAATGTGGGCCAGTGTCTCAGCTCTCACCCTGTCAATCTCTATACTCGATGTAAGTATGTACTGACGGCCCGGCGTGATCAGCACCGATGCCACGCCCATGTCGGTAGTCGAGGCACACCGGCTGTCGCCTCCGGCGGTGATCCATGCGAAGTTGTCCGCCCTCCCCAGAAGCAGCGCGTCAAGCTCTTGCTCGCGCATGAACTCTCGTACGCGACCTAGCTTGAACTCAACCTCAAGCCTGGCGCATTCACCTAGACAGTTACTCACAGTTGGCGGTCAGGCGACCTTCCCTCCCTGGTACACCTAGTACATCCGATTTTTCAGACGGGCGCCGAACACTGCATACCCGCGCTCCGTCCGCTGCTTCGACGGCAAACGCCACCGGGACCCCGGACGGCGATTCGCGCCTGATCTCACTGAGTCGCGACTGCAGTAGTTCGACTCTATCCCGGCTGACAAGGTTAATAGTGCATCCGCCAAACCCGGCGCCTGTCATGCGCGCTCCAAATACGCCGGGCGTGCCGCGCGCAATCTCCACCGCTTCATCCAGTTCCGGACAGCTCACCTCGTATAGGTCCCGAAGGCTCTCGTGGGACTCATACATCAGCTGGCCGAAGGCGTGCAAGTCTCTGTCCTTGAGCGCCGCCACTGCCTTCACAACTCGCTCGTTTTCCCGGACAACATGTTCGCATCGGCGCGCTATCGATGCAGGCAGCACATGGCTGACCTGCTCGAACTGCTCGGACGATACGCTGCTCAGCTTACACACGTCCATACAGCCGAGGGCCTGCGCGATCAGCGCCTCTCCACGCTCCGCCTCGCCGCGCCTGTCGTTATACCTGGACTCGCCAAGACCTCGCCGAATGCCCGTGTCGTATACGACCATCGCTACTCCCATTTCCTCGAAGAACATGGGCACAAGCTCGTGGTGAAGATTGCTGCAGTCTAGAAAGATGGCATGTCCGGCGCGCCCAATAACCGAGGCCATCTGGTCCATGACGCCACATCTCACCCCGACAAACTCGTTCTCCGCCTTCTGGCAGGCAAGCGCTATGTCGCGCCTCGCGGCGACCTGCTCCGGATCCAGCACATCGTCGCCCACATCCGCAGCCGAGAGCAAGGTGAACGCCGAAGCGACCTCAAGCGCGGCCGACGAGCTAAGCCCGGCGCCTCGCGGGACATCGCCAACGATCACTGCGTCCAGCCCTCGCAAGGGCGGACCGCCGCTGCCCTCGGCCCTGGCGCGCAATGCCCATGCCACACCTCTGAAGTAGTTGCTCCACGGATGAAGCGGATCGCTCTCGATGGCCGAGCTACCGTCGATGCTGAACTCCGAATACTCCCCGTAATCGGCGGAGTATAGCCTCACTGTGCCGTCATCTCTGGGGCGGAATACTATGACAATGTCGCGGTCGATGGCCACCGGAAGAACAAACCCTCCGGAGTAGTCGGTATGCTCCCCAATCAGGTTCACCCTGCCCGGCGCTCTGGCAATCGATATCCGCGCGCGCTCGTCCGCGCCCGAGCCGCGCAGCCCGGGGAAGATGCGGTCAAACAACTCAACGGCTCGATCATGCTCCAAAGCCACCAGGACCACCTCCACTCCCTGCAGTCTCGGCAGTCCCGTTGATGCCCGCGTTATCATCCGCGCTGGATCGTGCGCTGGATTGCCCGCTCGATTGCGCGCTCGATTGTGCGCCGGTCCGTGCGACGGTTGGCTCGTTGGCCCGCCCAATCGCAGCGCGCAGCTCCTCGGCCGTCTGTTCAGGAAGGGTATCGTTTATGAACGTGCCTGCACCCGATTCGCACCCTGCCAGGTACTTTATCTTGGTAGCAGTGCGATGTGGAGGGTAGAACTCGAAGTGCAAATGGTAGTAGTCATACTGCCCGTCATCTGTCGGCGCTTGATGGATAATCATCATGTATGGAAACGAAAAGCCGAATAGACTGTCGTACCCACGCGTCACCATGCTTAGAATCCGTGCGAGATGGCGCCGCTCGAGACGCGACAGCTGCGTAATGGACTCCCTGTGCTGCTTGGGCATAACATGCACCTCGTATGGGTATCTAGCCGAGAAGGGTATGAAAGCAGCGAAATCCTCATTCTCAGCTACTACCCTCCGTCCGTCCGCAAGCTCCTCGGCTAGAAGGTCGCAGAACATGCACCGCCCCCTGGCAGTCGCGTATTTCGACGATGATTCCAGTTCCTTCGCAGCGCGCGGGGGGATGAACGGAAATGCGTATATTTGCCCATGCGGGTGGTGCAAAGTCACGCCCACACAGTCGCCCTTGTTCTCGAATATCAGTACGTAACGCACATAGCTGAGCGCGCCCAGCTCTTCGTATCTATCCGCCCATACGTCCACAAGGTTGGCGATGCGGTCGACTGACAGGTCCGCAAACGTGGCATGGTGGTCGTCAGTGTAAAGGACTACCTCGCACACCCCTTGCGAAGGAGCAGTTGGCTGGAGCTCGGTACCGGGGACTGCGGGGGTGCAAGGGTCGCAGCGAAAAGACGGATACTTGTTCTCGAACACCACAATCTCGTAATCGGCCGCAGGCACTTCCGTCGGGCATTCTCCGTTGCGCGTAGGGCATAGTGGGCAGAATCCCTCAGGGGGTTTGTACGTCCGGTCTTGCCTGTGAGTGGCCGTCACGACCCATTCCTCGAGAACTGGGTTCCACCTCATCTCGGACACCCTTATTCACCTCACGTCCTGCCTTGTCATTGCAAGCAAAAGAGTAGAAGACTAGATACCGACCGTCTTCTCTGATTATGCGCCGCTTCTCCATATAATAAGGCCTCCCCATATATAGGCACCATAAGTTGAGTACTTAAACTAAGTCATATGCAGTATTCTACGCTAAGGGGGCATGTTCCTTCCCAAAGTGCGGGTTGGGTCAGCGATTGACCGAGTCCCGTTAGCCATGATCGCCAACGTAAAGTCAATACGTGAATAAAGAGGTTTCATGCCCCGTCCGTCGAACATCTCACGATGAAGGGGGGCTTTCGGTGAGAGTTCTGGCGCTCGGGGGCGCGGGCTATGTAGGCAGTCATGTAGTGCGGGAGTTGTGTGATCGCGGTCATCATGTGGTTGTACTTGACAATCTCTCCACAGGACACGAGCAGGCGGTTAGCGTTGCGAGTCACGGAGCGGCTGAGCTGGTCGTGGGCGATGTGGGCGACCGAACACTGGTCAGCGAGGTCCTGCGCTCACGCGAGATTGATGCCGTAATGCATTTCGCAGCGGCAAGCCTTGTGGGCGAATCCATGGGCAATCCGTCCAAGTATTGGCGCAACAACGTCTTGTGCGCGGTTGAACTACTCGACGCCATGGTCGAGGCAGGCGTAGACCGAATTGTCTTCTCCTCAAGTGCAGCGGTGTATGGCGAGCCCAGGCAGACGCCCATACCGGAGGACCACCCCAAGTCGCCCACCAGCACGTACGGCATGACCAAGCTCGCCATAGAACACATGCTCGCAGGGTATCACAGCGCCCACGGCGTCAAGTCCATATCTCTCAGGTATTTCAATGCCGCAGGCGCGGACGCCTCAGGCGACATCGGGGAAGATCACGACCCCGAGACTCATCTGATTCCGATTGTGCTGAAGACAGCTCTCGGGCTACGGCAGCACTTACGCATATTCGGAACCGACTACCCCACATCTGATGGGACTTGCGTTAGGGACTATGTTCACGTGTGCGATCTGGCCAAGGCGCATCTTGCAGCCATGGAGCGATTGGCCGGCCAGGACGGCGCTTGTGCATACAACCTGGGCAATGGAGCAGGGTTCTCCGTTCGCGAGGTGCTGCGCTGCGCAGAGAAAGTCGTCGGGCGCCCCATCCCCGCAGCCGAAGACCAGCGCAGGCCTGGGGACCCCGCAGTGCTAGTGGCATCGTCCCAACTTGCCCAGAGCGAGCTGGGGTGGAAGCCAACACAAGCATCGCTGGAACACATCATAGCGTCCGCATGGGCATGGCACAGCGCTGCGCCGGGCGGGTATGGCGAGTGAACTGACTACAACGGAATCGACAGAGGTCAATGCCGCTCACCACGGCGCCTCGTCGCGGGAGGCGTCAAATACGACATTGCCGGCGGCGATGACGAGCTTTGGGCGCCCGGTGAGACTGAACGGATCGCCCTCCCACACAACCACATCCGCCGGCGCGCCGCAGGCAATATGCCCGGGGCCGGCCGTAACCGCATTTCCGAGTCCATTCTGTGCAAGGCCGAACATCGCAGCCGGGCCGCCGGTGATAGCGCGAAGCGCGCTCTCGCGCGCAAGGCCCGCCTTCATGCACAGGGCTGCCATTACCGGCAGGTATTCCGATGGAAGGCTGGGCGCGCCGGTCGAGATAGCGACATCAACCCCGGCCTCGGCAAGCGCCGCTGCCGTCTCGAACGTGGCATTGCGCGTTTCCACCGACATCCGGCCGTCCATCATGGGGATGAACACGACCGGCATGCCCGATTCGCCGAGGAACTCGGCGACCATGTGTCCTTCCGTCGCGCCTACGATTATGCCGCTCAGGTCAAACTCCTTCGTTATGCGCACGGCAGTCACTATGTCATTGGCCTTGGCTGCATAGAATGTAACCGGAGTTCTCTGCGCCATGACCTCAGCAAGTGTTTGGAGCGTGAAGTCGAATTTCGGCCTCTTCCCACTGTCCGTTGCCTCCCGGCAGCCGATTGCGTACTCCTGCGCCTTCATGAACTGCTCCCTCACTACCGCCGCTACTCCCATTCTAGTTGAAGGGTATTGAACGGACTTGGAGTACGTCGTCTTGGGCTCGTGCCCGAGAGCTACCCTGAGCGATGCGACGCCTCGTACCACCCTGCCATCCACAGGACATTCCTCTGTCCGCATGGCAAGCGCCTGCCCGCCAAAGATATTCGACTCGCCGGGACCGGTAACAACCGTGGCGACTCCTCCGGCCAAAGCGCGCCCGAAGTTGGCATCATCCCAGTCGACGGAGTCAAGCGCGCGCAACTGCGGCTGAACAGTCCCGTTTGAGTCGCTCAGGTCACGTCCCTCCGAGCCTGCTCCTGTGCACCAAAGCCCCATATACACATGGGCGTCTACCAGACCCGGAGTGACATAGGCCCCGTCCACGTCAATGCACTCCAAATCCTCCGGAAGCTCAACCGCCCTATCCACACTCACTATCGCTGCATCCAACAGCAAGCTAGTTTCGCCGACCTCGCGAACCCCATCAAATAGGACTGCGTTCTTGATCGCGATCACTTTCTAAACACCACCTTGCCGCCGATCAGTGTCATCTCCACGTCCGCCTGCAGTTTGAAAGGATGGTCCGTCATCACTACTAGGTCTGCATCCTTCCCGGGCTCAATGCTGCCCACACGGTCGCCGACCCCGGCTATCTGAGCGGCGTTTATGGTCATTGCCCGCAGAGCGTCGCGTTCATCCATTCCTGCCCTGATAGCCATCGCAGCTGAATATCTGGCATGCCTCAGGGGCGTGAACGGGTGATCCACTGTGAGCGCCACTTTGACCCCGGCCTTGGCGAGCACTCCGGGAGTAACAAATGACCAGTTGCGCGTCTCGCTGACGCCTCTGGGCCGAAAGAACGGGCCCACCACACAGGGCGCCCCGCTATCAACTATTTCCCCAACGACGAGGTGACCGTCGGTAACATGCTCCAATGTGAAGTCCACGCCGAACTCCTTGCACAGCCTGATCACTGTGAGTATGTCGTCGCCTCTCGACACGTGCACCCTCGCCGGCATCTTCCTCTGTAGCACCATCGCGAGAGCCTCCATGCCCAGGTCCAGGGGTGTGGACGTATCTGCCTCTTTGCGCTCAGTGTAGTCGCGCGCCCGGTACATGGCCTCGCGGAATACGGCCGCAACCCCCATGCGGGTGGTTGGGTGATTCTCCGCTTTGGTCTTGTATGGGTTCTTCGGATTGCCTCCGAAGGCGAACTTCATGCCGGCCGGATGTCGCAGAACCATCTGGTCCGCAACAGTCCCGCTCGTTTTTGTGACCGTGCTCTGCCCGCATATCACGTCTCCGCTGCCCGGCGTGACCAGAACAGTAGTGAACCCGGCCGCGGGCGCATCCTGAAACGCGATGTCGAATGGATCCAGAGCGTCGAGCGCTCGAACCTGCGGAACAGCGGGAGACGACATCTCATTGGCGTCTGACCAATACGTGTCTTCGCCTTCCACGAAAAGCCCAATGTGACAATGAGGATCCACAAATCCGGGCAGTACAACCCTCCCGGCGCAGTCGATAGTCTCACAGTCTTCCGGGATCTCTATCCGGCTCCCTACATCCAGTATCCTGCCGCTGTCGATTAGTACTGTTCCCTCGTCGATGTCGCAGTTCGCGACTGGTATCACTCTGCCGCCTGTGAGTGCAAGCAACATTGCCACCTCTCCTTCACAGAGCTATCAGTTCTTTCGGCGAGAGGGTAAGCACTTCGCAGCCGTCCTCCTTCACGACCACCGTGTCTTCTATCCTTACGCCTCCCCACCTCGGCAGATAGATGCCTGGTTCGACCGTAACGACGCTGCCTGCCGCGAGCGTCCTTTCGCACTTTGGAGACATAAACGGCTCTTCATGAATCTCCAGTCCCACGCCATGTCCCACTCCGTGGCCGAAGAAGTCGCCGAACCCTGCACCCTTTATGACATCCCTTGCGGCCCGATCGGGATCTGTCCCCGCAACCCCTGCCCTGATCTGCGAACATCCTACAGCCTGAGCCCTCTTCACAGTCTCGTAGATCTCCCTCTGCGTGTCGTTTGCCCTACCCATGACGATGGTTCTGGTCATATCGGACCTGTAGCCGCCGTACATCGCTCCGAAATCCATTGTGACGAAGTCGCCGTACTCGATTTTGCGCCGCGACGGAACAGCATGCGGCAGGGACGATCTAGGGCCAGATGCAACGATGGTGGAAAAACCGGCTGCAGCAGCGCCGGCTTTCTTCATGAAGTAGTCTAGCTCGATTTCTATGTCCTTTTCCTCTATCCCCGTCTTCACGATCTCAAGTATGTGGTGAAACGCCTCGTCGGCTATCCTGGCCGCCTTGGCGATGAGCTGGATCTCGCGGTCGTCCTTTACGTACCGCAGCGCCTCCACAATCCCGGCAGTCGGAACCAACTCCAGGCCGGAATTGGCCAGCCTGTAATAGAGGCTAAACATGATAGAGTCTTTTTCAAATCCAAGGCTGCACACTCCATGCTTTGCTGCCAGTCCCGCCAGGACAGTCTCAAGCTCGGGAAATGGATGCCGATAGCGAACTACCTCGAAACCTGCGCATTCATCTTCTGCCTGCTCTATGTAACGCGAATCGGTAATGAACACTCTGGCCGTATGTGACAAGAACAAGAATGATTCCGAGCCCGTGAATCCACTTAGATATCTGACGTTCGGCTCGCTTGTGACGATAAGGCCGTCAACGCCGTGGGTTTCCAGGTTGCTGCAGACTAGCTCACATTGTTTCATGGATAACCCGTACCCCCTTATGCCGCGTCCGCAAGTATGTATTGCACGACGCGTGCCAACCGGCGGCGAGCGAAGGCCGAAAGCGCAAACTGGCCTATGCAGCGATGGGAGTCAGAGAAAGGAGTGCATGGGGGCCCGGACTTGACCCAGGTTTCTCAAATGAGAAGAACGTCCGTATCAGATGAGAAGGCCCGAGAAAGATCTAGAGGCCGTATTCCCGAAGCCTGCGATACAGAGTGGCTCTGCTCACTCCGAAGGCAGCTGCGATGGCCTCCTTGGCGCGAGTGGATGTCCCGTAGCGCTCCAGCGCATCCTCGAGAGCGCTGCGGGTCATGCCCGGCTTCGCGGCAAAACCGATGGGATACTCCCGGTCGTATCGGTCCGGGCCAAGATCGGGTCGAGAACCGGGGACGGAACCGGAGCCCAGAGCGGCACCAGCGGAAGGAGGGCAAAGGACCTGGAACGGCAGGCAATCCGTATCGATGACAGTGCCTGTCGCAAGGTTTACCGCATATTCAAGGGCATTAGATAGCTCTCTAATGTTGCCGGGCCAGTCGTAACTGACCAGCTTGACCATGGCGGCGGGCTACACTGACGTCACGTTCCTGCGCAGGTCGTGCGCATACTTGGCAACAAAGTGGTCTACATACTCGGGGATGTCCTCCTTGTGGTCACGTAGCGGCGGGATAACGATGGGGATCACGGCTAGCCGGTAGAACAGGTCGGGACGGAATCCGCCGCGCATGGACATCTTGCGTAGGTCTTTGTTGGTGGCTGATATGATACGTATGTCGATCGGGACCGCTTTCCTGCCGCCCAGCCGGTCTACTACCCGCTCTTCGACAGCCCGAAGAAGCTTACCCTGAAGATGGAGAGGCATGTCGCCTATCTCGTCGAGGAAGAGTATGCCTCCGTTCGCAAGCTCGAACTTGCCGGGCTTTCCGCCCCGCTTCGCACCGGTGAAGGCGCCCTCCTCGTAACCGAAGAGCTCGCTTTCGAGAATAGACTCGGGGATGGCAGCGCAGTTCACGGCGACAAACGGGCCTTGTCGGCGAGCGCTTTCGTGGTAAATGGCCCGGGCGAGCAGTTCCTTTCCGGTTCCGCTCTCTCCCTGAATCAAGACGGTCGAGTCGCCTTCAGCGATACTTGCGGCGATGCTCTTCACGCTGGCCATCGCCGCGCTGGAGCCCAGTATGTCGTCGAACGTGGAATGTCGTTCGCTTCGGATGTAATTCGCGACCATCCTGGGGATCTCCTCGATCCCGCGGAAGGTAATCACATGCCCGCGAGGACAGAAATCATCTGCGATCGGCCTCACTGTTGTGAGCCAGTATTCCCTGTTGCCTCTGACGCATGAGTAGGTCTCAAACTCAGACGAACTGACTTCTCCCAGAGTATCCGAAGACAACTGGGGGAAAATATCACTTACCGGGCAGGACGCCAGTTGATCCCGCGTCGACTTAAGCAGGCGAGCAGCAGACTGGTTGGCATGGAGGATCACCCCGGAGTCGCCGATGGTGAGGATTCCGTCATTCACGGAGTCAATCACGACATCTAGCTGCCTTGCCAGGCCCTCGGCCCTTGCAGTCTGTTGCCTCTCGTTGAACGCCCGGGAAATCAGATCCGCCATTCTTTCGAGGAAGTTGATCCACCTCTGCATGTCGCCAATGAGAATCTCCTTTTGCGAATCCGTACAGGCCACAAGGATGACGCAGCCGGCCGGTCGCCCCTCGATCATGATGGGGCAGATAATGTCGGCGATGTCAGTACATTTGTCCTTCTGCGTGCATTGGCGGCATACGTCGTCATACTGCGGATTTTCGATGACCATAGTCCGCCCCTCAGCGAGTGCCCGCGCTGATACACTGCTTCGCTCCAGCGTGCGGCCTATATGCCGGGCATACTTGCCTGAACCTACGACGGTCAGCAGGTTCTCGTCGACCATCGCTACTTCAACTCCGGCTACGGCAGCGATCGCGTCCGCCACAGCCTGCGCAAATCCCTGCACCTCCGGGAGAACGGTCATGGCGATCAGCCCTCTACGGCAATCTGGATGGAGCACCCATTCCTGAGATCATCGTACATGTTGTGCCTCACCCTGCTTGTAAGCCATTCTACATTCGCTCACCAGTTCCCTTCCGAAACGATGCCATTACGTGCCGCGGTGCTCTTACGGCTCACTTCGCCAGGTGGCAAGCAACCAAATGCTCCCTGCCCACCTCGCTGAGGGCGGGTTCGTCCTCTCTGCAGACTTGCGTGACGAATCTACACCTCGACGCGAACCTGCATCCCGCCGGAGGATTTATGGCGCTTGGAATCTCGCCCTTCATGACAACCCTCTCTTTGCTCCTTTCCTCATCGGGGTCGGCAACTGGGATTGCGGACAGAAGCGCCTGAGTATAGGGGTGGAGCGGGTTTCTGTACAGCTCCTCGCTCGTTGTGAGCTCAACCAGCTTGCCCAGGTACATCACGCCCACCCTATCTGAAACGTACTTCACCATGGCCAGATTGTGCGATATGAAAAGATAGGTGAGGTTCTCTTCTCGCTGCAGCCTCAGCAAGAGCTTCGTTATCTGGGCCTGAATAGACACGTCCAGAGCAGACATGGGCTCGTCGCAAACGACAAAGTCGGGCTCAACAGCCAGCGCCCGCGCGATTCCGATCCTCTGTCGCTGGCCCCCTGAGAACTCGTGGGGAAACCGGTTTATGTGCTCTCTGTTGAGGCCCACAGTGTGCAGGAGTTCGCAGACCCTCTCTTCCTGTTCTTTGCCGCGATAGAGTCGGTGTACATCAATCCCCTCCCCGATGATGTCCTTGACTGTCATCCTCGGGTTCAGAGACGAGTATGGGTCCTGGTAGACAATCTGAGCCCTCTTCGTGAATTCCTTCCGTTCGCTGGGCTCAAGCCTATGCACCTTCATGCCATCGAAGACTACCTCACCCTCCGTCAGGCTTAGCAGTCCCAGTATTGCTTTGCCGCACGTAGTCTTGCCGCATCCGGATTCGCCGACAAGCCCCAAAGTCTCACCTCGGTAAATCCTGAAACTCACGTCGTCTACGGCTTTCACTACTCTCCTTCGGCCGGCCTGGAAGTACTTCTTTAGGCCCTTTACCTCGACTAGCACTTCATTACCTGGCATGCGCCTCACTCCTTCCTTGAAGCACTTCCGGCACTCCAGTGATGTCGGCGTCTGGATGATGCAACCAGCAATAGGATCTCTGGGTTTCGCCGCATGACACGCCGGCGGGAGGCTCAAGTTTGCAGATCTTCATGGCAAACTCGCATCTTGGCGCAAAGGGACAGCCCTGCGGAGGGTTTATCAGGTCAGGCGGAGTCCCCACTATCGAATACAGGGGCTCTTGCTTTGTGGAGCTTAATTCAGGCACAGACTTCATCAGCGCAAACGTATATGGGTGCTTCGGGCCGTAGAAGACTTCTCTGACGCTCCCCTCTTCCACGATCTTGCCCGCGTACATCACGTGTATTCTCTCTGATATACTGGCCACTACACCCATATCGTGCGTTATCAAGATCACGCCCATGTCCCTTTCGCGCTGCAACTGCATTATCAGTTCAAGAATCTCTGCTTGTATTGTGACGTCTAGAGCCGTGGTCGGCTCATCGGCTATCAATATCTCCGGATTGCACGCCAAGGCTAAGGCGATCATGACTCTCTGCCTCATGCCTCCGGACATCTCAAACGGATACTGGTTCATTCGTTCCTTCGCGTTGGCGATCTTGACGAGTTCCAGCATCTCCAGGGCTTCTGCTCTGGCCTCTGCGTGAGTCTTCTGCTCGTGAATGATAATGCTCTCGGCGATCTGGTCTCCGATTCTCATGGTCGGGTTAAGCGCAGTCATCGGGTCCTGAAATATCATCGAAATGTGTTTTCCTCTGATCTTCGTCATCTCGTCCTCGCCGTACTCCAGCAGGTTCTCCCCGTGGAACCCTACTTCGCCGCCGATTTCCACCTGTTCGTTGGGGAGCAATCCCATAAGGGCCTTGGCAGTCACTGTCTTCCCACAGCCGGATTCCCCGACCAGAGCAAGTGTCTCGCCCTTTTCGAGCTCGAAGCTGACCCCCCTGACAGCTTGCACAATGCCGGCGTATGTCTTGAAAGACACAAATAAGTCCTTTGTATTCAGCATTTGCCCGTTTCTCATGCGTCGACCTACCTCCTCAGTTTGGGATCCAGCGCGTCGGACAGCCCGTCGCCTATGAGGTGGAATGAGAGTGTCGTAAGGACGATCATCAGGCTGGGGAAGAAAAGCATGTGAGGCTGAAACATCAGCTTTTCCTGGCCGTACGACGCCAAGGCGCCCCAACTGGTCTCTGGAGGCCTTATCCCGAGGCCTACGTAACTGAGAAACGCTTCGCCGAATATGAAACCCGGCACGGACATTGTGATCTGGACCATGATAATCCCCAACGTGTTGGGGAGGAGATGCCTCATGATTATCCGCCAGGTGTCCGAACCCAACGCCCGGGCGGCTTCAACATAGTCCTGCTCCTTAAGCTGCAGTATCTGCCCTCTGACCATTCGAGTCGTCCCGACCCATGAGGTAAGGCTCATGGCGAACACCAGGGCGAAGAGGCTCCGTCCCATCACCAGTGTGAGAATTACGACGATGATCAAGTAGGGCAGATTCCCCACGAACTCGACCAACCTCATTATGAGATTATCAACCCAGCCTCCCTTTAGCCCCGCAAGTGCGCCTAGGGTGAAGCCTATTACGATCATGACGACTGTGCACAAGAGGCCGATAAGGATGGATACTCTTCCTCCGTAGCATACCCTTGTGAACATGTCTCTCCCCAAGTCGTCCGTTCCGAACCAGTGTTCAGCGCTTGGCTTTTGGTTCCTGATGGAGGAGTCTATGTATTGATAGTCCTTGCCTGACAATGCAGGCCCCAAGAACAGCATCACAATTATGATCACCAGAAGGCCCAAGCCGAAGACTGCCAGCTTGTTCTGCCTGAACCTTCGCCATACATCCGCCCAGTAAGTGAGGGCAGGTTTCTCCAGGTGTTCGGAAGATACCTCATCGACACCGACTCGCTCGAACACATCGCCCGCCAGAACCGTACCATCCACGTTCATCGCTCTCCCCCTACACTGTCGGTGCTCCTGCTGCTTATCCTTCAGTTCCCGGAATCCTGATTCTGGGATCAACTACGCAGTACATGATGTCCACAGCTATCAACGATGCAACGTACAACACAGCGAAGAACACTGTTAGCCCCAGCACCATAGTGTAGTCGCTGTCGCTGACTGCTTTCACGTAATAGCGCCCGAGCCCAGGTATCGAGAAGACTTTTTCGATTATGAAAGACCCGCCGAATATCCCCGCTATGGAAGGGCCGGTCATGGTGACGATGGGGATCATGGAGTTCCTCAGAACATGCTTCTGCAGGATCCGACGCCTATTGCAGCCTTTGGATTTTGCCGTAACGATGTAGTCTTCGCCGACTACAGATAGAGCGCTGCTTCTCATGTATTTGGCATAGACGGCAATTCCCCCGATCGACATGGTCAGCACAGGCATTATGTAATGCTCGGGCCTGCCCCAACCGAATATCGGCGCCAGTCTCCACTTGAACGCAACGTAGTACTGGAGAATAGCGGCGAACACAAAGAGCGGCGTGCATATTGCCAGCACTATGCAGACTCTCAGGACATGGTCCGCGAGTCTTCCGTGGTTGAATGCCATCAGTAACCCGAGGATAATGCCTATCACGAGGTCGAGCGCAAGCGCTATCGCGCCCACCCGGCCCGATATGGGGGCATTCTCCCGGATCACGTCATTCACTCTTCTGCCTGTGTATACAATGGATTGCCCGAAATCGCCCTTCAGTATCAGGTTCTTCATGTATCTCACGTATCTTTCGAGAACCGGCCTGTCGAGCCCGTATTTCGCCCGAATCACCTGCTGCGCTCTCTCGGGCATCTGCTCGACCTTAGCCGCTATGGGATCGCCCGGCGCCCCGGCTATCAGAAAGAAGGTCGCAGTGATGACCAGGAACAGCGTTACTAGCTCGTAAACTACCCTCTTCGCAAGAAATCTGGCCATGGTATTCCCCCTCTATATCGGGTCGCACATCAGGTGCGATCTTAGGCGGAAAACAAGGCATAAGCCTGTCGGTTCGCCCTCATGCCTTGTCTTCCGCATCACGCGAGTGGACTGCCGGCCTGTGCGCGCTCTATCCTGCCCCTTGCCCAGTCCCTACCGGCCGGGTCTGCCCTTTGTGTACAGCTTGGTATAGTCGACGCCTGCGTGTGGATTCGTGTAGTAGCCGTTGACGTAGTTGGCTACGTAGTATGTTGCCACCCCGCAGTAGTTGGGAGCGATTACGCCCGTGCCGACCAGCAGTTGCTCAGCCTGCAGAAGCAGTTCAGCTCTGGCCTGCGGGTCAACGGTGAACGAGGCCTTATCCAGCAATTGGTGGTATTTGTCCGCGTCGGGACCGGTCCACCCCGATCTCTTACTGTGGAAGTAACCGCTGATGGGATCGAAGATCTCAAGGAGGGCATTGGGGTCATTGTAGTACGGACCCCACCCGGACGTGCAGATATCGTAGTCTCCCTTGCCAACCTTGTCCCACATGATGTTCCATTCAACCATATCTATGGTAATCGTGACCCCAAGTGTCTTCTGCCAGTTCTGCAGGAGCCATTCAGCGGATTTCTTGGAGAACTCGGCAGTGCCTCTCGTCGCATACTTTATCTGCATTTTTGCCGGATTCGGATCCAGTTTCTCTTCCTTGAGGCCCTCAATCAGGAGCGCCTTCGGGTCAGGATACTTCGTCATCAGCGTCTTCACAATCTGGCTCTTGCCGCCTACCCTCTCGCTGTAGAGCTTGTCGCCGCACATGGTGGCCGAAGGCATCATCGAATAGAGAGGCTCGGCCCTCCCATACAGCAGATCCTCGATGTACCTTTCTCTGTCGTGGGCCAGTGAGAAAGCCAGCCTTATCTTGGGGTTCTTGAAGTACTTGTTGCTGCAATTGAACCCGAAGAACTCAGGCGCATTGTCCGGCTCCTTCAGAGTCTTGAACCTGGCGCCCTCTTTCTTGAGCACTTCCTGCCAGTCGGGGTCGCTGGTTGCCCCGATATCGATCTCTCCGCTTATCAACGCCTGCACGTGCGTCGCAGGGTCCTGTATGATCTTTCTCTCTATGCGCTGGAGAGTGAAGTTCGCCGCATCCCAGTGCTTCGGGTTCTTGACGAAATTCATCTGCACCATCGGTTTCCAGCTCTCAATGAGGAACGGACCATTCATCACGACCTTGTCGATGGACGAACCGTAACTCTCTCCCCACTGCTCGTACTTGTCTTGCCTCACGGGCTTGACTCCTGCGAGCAGGTCGGGGAAGTAGGCGCATGGTTTGGTCAGCTTGAACGACACGGTCTTCTTATCAACGGCGGTCACGCCGATGTCCTGCGGTTTCTTGCCCTCGTCGTAGTGGGCCTCCTCGAAATTCTGGATCACGCCGTCGAAGAGCCATGCATTAGTGCAGCCTACGCTGGGGTCAGCCATCATCCGGAAGGAGTAGACGAAGTCGTTGGCAGTTACCGGAACGCCGTCGTTCCACACTGCGTTGTCTCTGATCTTGAAGGTGTACACAGTGCCGTCCTTGCTGAGATCCCACGATTTCGCGGACGTCAGCTTTATGACCGCATTGCCCTTTTCGTCGGCTACTCTTTCAACCAGGCCCTCTAGGATGATGCTCTGAACACCGTTGTCAGGACCCGTGGTGTGGAGCAGAGGGTTCAGCCCTGTAATATCGCTCCTACTGCTGAATACGAACTTCTGGACCTTATCTAGTCCACTTGCTGTGCTCGCGTGTGTCGCGCCTCCACCAAAAACCCCGGCACACAACAAAGCAATCGCTACGAGGATAAGGGTCCGTTTTCTCACGCTTATGCCCTCCTTATGCACTCAAGATGGCCCGTATGCGGTTACGCAGGGACCGTCCCTCCGTACCGCACACGCACATGGGACGCAAAGTCGCGTCTCTGATAGAAACCTCTTCTTCTCCCGGCGTTGATCCGCATCACACAGTCTTCTCGCCTTTCACCCCCTCACTTGGGCAGATCGACGTCGCCTCTTCGCAGCGACAGCATCTTTAGGCCCGCGTCTGTTCGTACATCAACGACACAATGATGTATTGCATGACACGTGCCATCGGGCAGCAGGCAAACGCCCGTGGCGGCGAAACCGGCGCAGTGCAGCAAGAAAGCCCCACCAGAAGCAGTGCCGAGAGGCTCCCAACTAGTCGCTGGTTTCTCAATTGAGAAGGAATTGGGTGTCAAATGAGAAGGCTTGAGAAATGTGAAGGGGGCGAGGCGCTCCTCGTGATTATCATGCTCCAGTAGTCCAGCCTCTCCAGCGTAAACTCGATGATGCGTCCGCGCCCACAAGGTTGACTAGCTGAAGCAACTTGTATCCATGACCATGCCTCACAGTGGCCCATCCTGGCTACGTTCCCTTGCGGTTATCGTGCCAGGCGGCGATCCTGGCAGACTAGGCTGCCGCCAGACCGCTAATTGCTCTCGCGATGTTTGCGGCGCCCACGGAATCCGCGTGCTCTGTGTGGCCGCAGGCGGTACACCCAAAGCGAATCCCCCTGCGGCTGGCTTGGTCGACGACGCCACACGCTGGAACGGGCTTCCTTGTCCTTCATGCGGCGGATAGCGCCTAGAGCTTTGGCCTTGCCCATACGACGGCGCAATGCCTTGAACCTGCGGCGGACAAAGGCGGCGTGGTCCCCGCTGAAGAACAGCGTCTCGCCTTCGCAATTGACCACCGCTAAGTTCGCGAGGCCCAGGTCGACCCCTGCCACCTTCGTCCCGACGCACGGAGTCACCTGGACGGAGATGGACAGAGCCAGGTACCAGCGCCCACGCTTCTCATACAGTTTAGCTGCGCCTTGCTTGACGGTTGCGCCAAGCTTGGCGTTGAGCATCTGTGCGAGCTCGGGCATCGCCGCATTGCAGTCATAGCTCTGGACTTTGAGAGTAACGTGAATCAGGAGCGCCTGAGAGGATTCCACAGCGGGCTCAAACTCCACGACATCGAACCCGTATCCGACCTGGAGATTTCACTTGCCACTTCAGAAAAGGAGAACGGCTGCTTCGACTACAGCGCTGAGCTTGACAAGAGCCCGGTAACAGCGCACAGGCGGTTTTCCGAGATCGTCGAACGCCTCATGTCTTCAGACAAACCTCCCACAGCCGTGTTCTGCTTTGATTACCACACCACGCTTCTTCTGATCCAGAGTCTCATGAGGATGGGGCTAACCCCCGGAATGCAGGTATCAACAATCGGATTCGACGCTCCAAGAACAGCGTGCGCCCCCCGGGTGACAAGCATCAATCAGCCGGCTCTGGAGATGGGCGCCATCGCGGCAAACCTGCTCTTAGAACGCATAAGCGATCCAACGCTCCAGCCACGGACAGTGCGCCTGTCCGCACAGCTTGAAGTGGGCGACACCACTGGCCCGCCGACCACATGAGGTTGGCAGCGGACTGCAGCATCCAGAAGAGCAACCCGCAGAAAATGGCCGCCGGGCGCTGCTATGTACAGGGCAACCACGAAGTCGGCAAGGTTGGGAAGCCCGGATAAAACTGGCACGCTCGGCCACGCTGACGTCGGTCGGGTACGACGACTGGGGCAAGATTCACTCATCCGAGGCGAGACGCTCAATCAAGCCAACCGGGTTGATGATCGGCCCGAGCCTGGTTTCCGTTCCGCCCAGCGAAATGCTGGTGTAATGGGCCGTATCAATCGCGGCCTTCGCGAATTCGTCAACAGTTAGGTCGCCCGCCACCTGAAGAGCCAGTGCGTACATGCCTGCGATATACGGCACACACCAACTCCATCCGCCCACCCTGTAGAAGGCATACACCTCATCCCCAAGCTCGCTCGATACGGTGCGCGAATCCATCGGAACGAGTAGTCGTGCAGAATCCTCATCCGGTAGGTACCACGAGCCAGACTCCTTCGACCACCATGCGCCCGGCGTGTATGACAGCACATCATCGGGATCGCGTCCCGGTTCCCGTCCTAATCCGTGATAGCTGAAATCGTAGTAGCGGTCGACAACTGAGCTGAGTACGAATATTCCCTCGGCTTTGGCTCGTAGAACCGCTGCGTCAGCCTCTTGATAGCCAGGTTCGTCCGGAAGCCATGAACAGGATATCGAAACGACTCTGATTCTCTTATCCTCCGGGAGAGTGCTATTGATGTCCAGGATCCTTCCGATCGCGTCTGCCACATTTCGGCATTTCCTGTGATCCATCCTGATGGCTAAGTAGTATATGTCTGCCTCCGGCGCAACCCCGACGCTCTTGCCGGCCGCAATCGACGCCACAGCGCCATGCATCTGAGGATACCCAAAGCCGTCAACGACTTCATACAGCCGCAACCTTTCGTTGTACTCGGTGTGGCTGAGCAGCAAGTCCTGGTCGATGATGCCAATGGCGATGCCTTTACCAGTGATACCTCTTTTGTGGAGTTCGCGCACCCCGAGCCCGGGATTCTTGCCTTCCTCCAGAATAGCCCTTGGATGAAACCCCACGGGCTTCTTCCATGGTTCGATAGGCCACGCAGTGAGCGAATCGAAACTGGCCTCGGCGCGCAGAAGCGCTCCTTCGTTCCTCAGATTCAGAGCGCGAAGATCAGCTCGAGTTAGGTCTATAGCGGCGAAGTCGCCGGGGTCAGGGGGAAGCTCTCTCAGCCGTCTGAGTCCGTGTTGTGAGCTGTAAGGAATCCTCAATCCCAGAAACGCAGCTGCAGCTACAGCCAACACGACCAGCGATAGGACCACACTTGCAGCGCATGCTCTCCGCTTACTCATCGGGCGCCCTCCCCCTGATACCTTGGTTGATCCTGACGGGATGTCCGTTAGGATTCTTCGACACCAGTTTCACAGCCCCTCCGCCATTGCCCCACCCGGGTGTTGGGTCACACGATACTTCTGCAACTGGGTCGCAAGGCCCATATCGAGCTAGTCGGTAACACCCCATGGCTTCCGAACGCGGCAGGGCCCTATCAAGCGGCAGGTCTGTATAGTCCTTGTAGGCATCGCGAGGCTGAACGGGAAAACGCTGATGCCGTACCATCGGTACCCAAACCGCGGGAGCCG
>DAOTAC010000007.1:0-18847 GCA_035382325.1 Bacillota bacterium
CGCCGGCGTTCTGCATCTAGCCGTCAACTCCTACTCTCTGCACAACCTGGGAAACGTGGTCGAGCGCCTTTTCGGCACGCCCCGATTCGCTCTGATCTACTTGATAGGAGGAGTATGGGGTTCGCTGGCCAGCACATTCATGTCCGACCCGAGAGTGCTCGGAGTGGGCGCCTCCGGCGCCATATTCGGCCTCGCCGGCTGCCTGTTCTACTTCGGACTCCGCTATCCCAATCATTTCCGGGTATTGGCAGGCTGGAGGTTCATCGCAATCGTCCTGATCAACCTGTTAATCGGGTTCTCCAGTTCACACATTGACGGATATGCCCATATGGGCGGCCTTGTGGGTGGTTTCGTCGCAGCCCTCGCACTGGGTTTCCCGACCGAGCGTACATCACATGTCCGGTCCACAGCCCGCATATGCCTCGCCATCGCTACCCTAGGCGCCATCGTCCTGGCAGTCAGGCCCACGCCCGCATCCATATTCGTTCCGATATCTATGTCCAATCCGGGGTCTAAATCAGTATCGGCAGCCATACTCGCTTGCGGCGGTGTACAAATCCGCTGGTCCGCTCAGCCGCATCAGGCAAGGAGCCATCTGCTGGGCTCCAAGGCTGCAATGCCCGCCGACACAAAATGACGAATGGAAAGTCGGAAAAGACACGCGCACACGAAAGCGCCAATCCAGCAGTATACCGTCGGCAGACGAGAGAACAAGGATGCGAACTGCAGGCAACTTGTCTGATAGACGACAGGTTTCGCGTCGAACCTGTCGGCCCGACGTCAGGTTTGACGAGAGTTACGGGTTGCTCGGCCTCTTACCTCGATCGGCATCGAGGCCACACATCGCATCACCCGGGTTTAGCTGCAGGTTTGCTGAACGTCCTTCAAGCTGCCTGCCGCGTGACGCCCAACTCTCGCTCCGGTTCGTAGGTTCTGTGCAGAACCTGTCGGCCACACGACAAGTTGGGCGCAGAACCTGTCGGCCACACGCTATGGACTACCCGTATCCATGGGTATTTCTGGGCGTGACGTTCTCCTGTGGTGGGCTCTGGCGGGGTTCTGGGGCATCCTGTCCGTTTCTGAACAGCCTTTCCGGGCAACCTGGTCAGATCCTACCTGGTTTTGCAGGCGCTAGTTGTCTGAATTCGCGCCGACTGGGGCTCGACCTTTTTCTGTCATCACGTCGCCGCTGAATCCGCAGGCAGAGGCGTTTTACATCATCTGGTAGACTGCCTCTGTCCCTCGAGTATGCCCGAGAATGCCTCAGACAGCCGCAGACTTTCCATGAAACACCAAAAACTCCCGGGGCTTGCCTGATCCCGGTCAATACCGGGCATTTTCTGATCAGGTTGGCGTACAAACCGGGCAGTATTGTTACAGGTGAGCGAACTCCCTGCTAAACGCGGGTTCGCCTAAAGGCCTGCTCAGCGGGCTTTCACCGACAACTGCGCATGTTCAAGCGCAGGCAAGCTCCCGGCGCGGTGTGTTCGGCTAATAAGCAAGGCTCGCGTCATTTCCAGCGAGGTAGGTAATACATCGAGCCCACACCACAGGTAGGGCGCAGATCCTGTCGGCCACACAACAGGCTCGAGCCCCGGCCTCAGAAACCGACAGCCCCAAGGCCGCAATAGCCCCGCGGTCGTCATCTACGATCCCTACACGCACCCCCCGCTGCGTAGCTGCGGACGTGCGGACGTGGACATGCGAACGTGCGCATGCACGCGAACGCGGACATGCGGGGGTGCGTGTACGTTCTGTGGGCAATAGCAATTGGAAAAGCGGGTAGACATCGCTAGGCGGGATAGTGAGCGGGGAAATGGCATCCTCTCGGATCATTTCGGATCATTACGGTGGGTTGTTGGCTGAGAGGGTGATGCTCACCTCGCCGGTATGGCTATTTAGCTGGTCTTGACGTCATGACCGTCAGACAAAACGGCTGGAGCTGGCATATCGTCAGTTTCTGCTATTAGTTTCCGAGATACCCGCAACTTTTGAGTACATCGATTTCAAAGGGCCACCTGACCGCCTCCAAATCACGAAAAGCTGGGGGTATCCGACGGGTTTGGGCAGTGAAGCAGGCGGGCGGGCCGACATAATATCCCACATCATGGGGTCATATGGTAACGGCGCGCAAGTAATGGGACGTCGTGCCATCGATTCGCCAACAAATCGGCGGCATACGGCTCCCAGGGCTCGTTTTGCGGGGTCGATTCGCCCCCCGGAGCCCTCTGCCCAAATCGATGTACTCAGAAGTTGCGTTTTTCTCCGAAAGTATTGTCAAAATCTGACCGAATCTCTGGGCGGATACCCCCGGGGGTATATCACTGAGCCACAGCAGTTGTCTTCCCGTCCCTCAGCACGCCCCCGGATGTATCCCCGGATGTGTCCCTGGCCCTGGCCCTATTCCTGCACCTACACGCAGGTCTATCCCTGTACCCGGTGCGATTCCAACTGCCTCCGCTGTGGCCCTGGCGAGACCACACGCCTGAATGCAGGGGATCTGCGACCCTGAACGCCACAATTCCTACACGCACCCCCGCTGCGTAGCTGCGGACGTGCGGACGTCGATTGACACGACCCCCAGGGCGGTAGTAGTATGTGGGTGTGCACACTTTTGTGAACATATCCGCTCGGCAGGCGACGACCTCGTATTCGCGTCTATGCAGTGGCTACAGGCAGTGTCCATATGCAGCAGCTATATGAAGCAGCTACGTGCGGCAGCTATTGGCAGTGGCTATCAGGAGGGATCTACGTGGGCGTTTTCGACAAACGCATCGACACTTTTCTCGCTGAATACAATGACCTCCGCGAAAAGGACCTCTACTACTACCTTCAGCAGGTAGACCAACTTGACGGCGCTCATGTCTGGATTGGCGGACGGCGCATGGTCATGTTCTCCTCATACAGCTACCTCGGCCTGCTCAAGCACCCAAAGGTGCAGGAGCGCGCCCGCGAGGCCCTGGACCGTTTCGGCACCGGCACCCACGGCGTCAGAATACTGGCAGGCACGACAGCAGCTCACGTCGAGTGCGAGCAGCGCATTGCCAGTTTCCTCGGAACTGAGGACGCCATCGCATATAGCTCTGGCTATGTTGCCAACCTGTCTACCATATCCACATTACTCGGCCGCCACGACGTAGTCATCACCGACAAACTCAGCCATGCCAGCATCATCGACGGTTGCATGCTGTCAAGCGCTGAGTTTCAACGGTTCAAGCACAACGACCTCGACGACCTCAAGCGCCTGCTCGAGGCAGACGCCGACAGGTTCGAAGGCAAGCTTGTGATCGTCGATGCGGTATACAGCATGGACGGCGATGTCTGTCCCCTGCCCGAGCTTGTGGCACTTTGCCGCGAGTACGGTGCATGGCTGATGGTAGACGAAGCTCACTCCCTCGGAGTCCTGGGCAAGACGGGGCACGGAATCATCGAGTACTTCGGCATGTCGCCGCAAGACGTAGAGATGCTCAGCGGATCGCTATCCAAGACCCTTCCCGCAGTCGGGGGTTTCGTGGCCGGCAGGCACGACCTCATCCAGTTCCTGCGCCACACAGCCCGCGGCTTCGTGTTCTCAGCCGCCCTCCCGCCCGCTGCGGTAGCGGCCATCACCGCCTCCCTCGATGTCATTGAGGAGGATCCGTCGCTCATCGCCGCTGTGCGCCGCAACATCCAGCGGTTCGTGGGCGGGCTGAACGAGATGGGCTACGACACACTGAACACTAAGAGCTGTGTGATTCCGATAATCATAGGCAAGCCCGAACCCACACTCGAGCTGACGTCCAGGCTGCACAGGGACGGAATGTTCGTATCGCCCATTCTACACCCGGCGGTGCCGATGAACACCTGCCGTCTGCGTGCCAACGTAACAGCAGGGCACACCGACGAGGACATCGACTTCGCCCTTGATCTACTTCGCAGGCATGGAAAGGACATGGGGATTATCAAATGAAGGCCGTTCAGTTCGAGGGGACCGTTCCCAGGTATGTGTATTCAACCGTAGCAGGCGCCATAAACCGCAACGCATATTACGACCGATTCTCCAACATCGTACTGAGGGACGTTCGTCCCCCCGAACTACCCACGCCAGAATGGGTTAGAATCAGGACCAAGTATGCCGGATTCTGTGGCAGCGACAAGAACCTGGTGCTTCTGCACGATTCGCCGTCCACATCCCCGTACGCGTCTTTCCCGTTCACCATTGGCCACGAGAACTGCGGTTACTTGTCCGAAATGGGCGCTGTGGCAGCCGAACGCCTGACCGTCGGCATCGGCGCCCGCGTCCTAGTCGATCCGCTGCTCTCGTGCGTTCCCAGAGGCATCAGTCCCGTCTGCCCCAGCTGCGCGCGGGGCGATTACTCACTCTGCACCAACTTCACCGAAGGGTCGGTCTCACCAGGCATGTCCATCGGGACATGCCGCGACACTGGAGGCGGCTGGAGTTCAGAGTTCGTGGCCCATTACTCCCAGCTGATCCCATTGCCCGACAGCATCAGCTTCGAAGACGCAGTGCTCGTTGACGCGTTCTGCTCGTCGTTGCACCCTGTGATGCGCAACTTCCCATCTGATGACTCCACAGTGCTCATCATCGGCTGCGGAGTAATCGGTCTCTGCGCCGTCGCTGCCATACGTGCACTCGGCGGTAAGGCCCGGATTGTGGTCCTGGCCAAGCACGAGTTCCAGGGCGAAGCAGCGACACGGCTCGGCGCCGACGCCGTAGTCTATATGGCGAACTCCCGAGACTACTACGCCGAACTGGCTGACATCCTCAGAACGAAGTTGCTCAAGCCCATGCTGGGCAAGAGAGTCGTAGTCGGAGGGGCTCATACCGTGTTTGATTGCGTTGGCAGTTCTACCAGCATCGACGATGCATTGCGGTTCACGATGCCTCATGGCACGATGGTCCTGGTTGGCTTGGCCGCCTTCCCCAAAGGCGTTGACTGGACCCCTATCTGGCTCAAGGAAGTCCAGGTGCGCGGGTCGTTCTGGTGTTCAACCGAGCAGTTCGAGGGCAAAGCCATGCGCACCTACGAGATCGCAGTGGAACTGCTACGTTCCGGCAGGCTCAGCCTATCGCACCTGCTTACCCATAAGTTCAGCCTAGAAGAGTACAAACAGGCCATTGAAGCCAACCTCCACCTGAGCAAGTCCCGGCTGATCAAGTCGGCGTTCGAGTTTGACTGACGCCCGACCGAAGTGGCACATGCGTCTGGGCTGCAACGATGGTATACTTGATATAGCAGCACAGCAGCACAGCAGCACAGCAGCACGGTGGCAACATGGCAGCACCGATGAACGACTAGACGACGCATGCCGGCAGGCAACCGTAATGGCGGCCTGGCCAGATGGAGGTAGCAACAGCTTTGGCACGAGTCGGGATCACGGACACGACCTTTCGCGATGCTCACCAGTCGCTTTTCGCCACGCGGATGCGCACTCACCACATGCTCGAGATAGCGGCATACCTCGACAAAGTAGGGTTTCACTCGATGGAAGTGCGGGGCGGCGCAACCTTCGACACTGCCCTCAGGTACCTCAATGAGGACCCATGGGAGCGCCTTCGCCTGATACGCGAGACGGTTGTGAACACGCCTCTTCAGATGTTGCTGCGCGGGCAGAACCTGGTGGGCTATCGGCCTTACGCCGATGATGTAGTT
The DNA here is from genome assembly GCA_035382325.1 of Bacillota bacterium. GTDB lineage: Bacteria > Bacillota > DTU025 > DTU025 > DTU025 > UBA5389. Next base: position 5,655 of record DAOTAC010000007.1, read on the forward strand.
GATGCCTTTGTCGGCAAGATGGTGGAACTCGGGATCAGCATCATAAGGGTGTTCGATGCGCTCAACGATATCCGAAACATCGAAAGATCAGCGGCTTCAGTGAAGCGCTTCGGAGCTCACCTTCAGGGGACGATCTCATATACCGTCAGTCCCGTTCACGCCCTGGATGGCTATCTCGACTACGCGCGCCGGCTTAAGGATGTGGGCGCAGATTCCATATGCGTCAAAGACATGGCTGGGATCTTGACACCATATGTAGCTTACGACCTGGTGCGCCGACTAGTTGACGAGGTCGGCCTCCCCGTCCACCTGCACAGCCACTATACCTCCGGCATGGCGTCAATGACCTACCTTAAGGCGATTGAAGCAGGCGCAGCGGTCGTGGACTGCGCCACCTCCACATTGGCAATGGGCACATCGCAACCTGCGTCTGAATCGCTGATCGTGGCTCTTGCGGGCACCGGGTACGACACCGGCCTTGATGCGAGGCTCATCAGGCCCGCTGCGTCTATCCTGAGGCGTATCATTGACGACACCCCTGAGTACCGCGACCTCATCGGCAATATGCAGGTCAACACAGACGTGCTCGTCTACCAAATCCCCGGCGGCATGATATCGAACCTTCGCGCCCAGCTCAGACAAGTACAAGCCGATAGCCGGATCGAAGAGATCCTAGCTGAAGTCCCGAGAGTCAGGGCGGAGATGGGTTACCCTCCTCTCGTCACGCCCATAAGCCAGATCGTCGGCGCCCAGGCCACTTTCAACATCATCCAGGGGCAGCGCTACAAGAGCATATCCAATGAGGTCCGTGCCTACGTCAGGGGTGAGTACGGGCGTCCGGCCGGCGAGATCGACCCCTCGCTCAAGCGCATGGTGCTCGGAGACGAGAAACCCGTGATATCCAGGCCCGGAGACGGCCTCACACCCCAGATGCCCACTGCTCGCGAAGCGGTAGCACCATATGGCGGTTCTGAAGAAGACGCGATATCGTATGCGTTATTCCCTAAGGAGACAGAGAATTACCTCGCTCACAGAGCAAGTCACCCGCGATCATAGATACCGGCAGTTGCAGGGTCGCATGAGATTCCACTCATCACCATGCGCTTAATCAAACGCGCAGAGCCCGCAGGGGGTAAGCTACCGTCACCTAGGTCGAGGACGGCCGTGGCAAGTGCGCTGAGCACATACCGGATTACCGTGTCGGTATCGATATTGAGTATGCGTCCTTCAGCTTTGCCTCTGGTGATGATCGGCCCAACTAGCTTGGCAAAGCGGTCGCGGTATTCAGCTACTTCAGTCAGCCATTCTCGACCCGAAGCGAGCACTTCTCTGAAGAACAATCGCATGAAGTCAATGTGTCGTCTGCCGTGTTCAAGCAGCACATCAAGCACACGTGAGAGCTGCTCTACGGGATCATCGACCTTCTCGATACTCCGCTCGGCATCAACCAGAAGACGCTCCAGCCCGTCCGATATCATCGCCGCGAAAAGCTCTCGCTTGCCGCCGAAATGATAGTATATTGTGCCTTTTGCCACGCCCAGGTGCGCCGCTATCTCATCCACCGAGGTCGACTCAAAACCCTTCTGCGCAAACACCCGGGCTGCACCGCGGCATATCTCCCTCTTCCTGCCCGTCCTGTTCATCCCAAGCCACTGCTCCTCTGCCCCAGCTATTTCACTCATATGGCGGCCTTTATCTTCATCAGGAACCGGACCTCGCCTATCGCGCCCTCCGGTTTGCCTATGAAGCTGTCGTAACCTGCCAGACGATCTGCCATAGCCGCCAACACCGCCTGCCCCTTTTCCGCCTCAGCCAGACCCTTGCTGAGTTCATCCGCCATCCGGGACGTGCCTTCCTTACGCATGCGCGCTAACCCCCCTGCAAGTTGCCTGGCCCCCGATGCAAGCTCCTCGCACCCGCCCCGGATCGTGCCCACACCGCTTGATGCCGCCGTCAGCCCCTCAACGGTGGTGCTCATCCCTGGAAGTTCGGCACCCTCAACGCTCCCGCCCTCAGCCAGCAGCACAGTCCCGCGCTTCAGGTCATTAAGCCCCGCGTCTATCTGCCTCAGTCCTTCGCACAGGACACCCATCCCAGGTATCGTATTGCCTTCAACTTCGCCGCCGTAAACCACCGCATTGAGCGCAGCCACAGCCTGCATGGCCTGGGCGATCATCTCGTCGGATTGGGACAGGTATCCTGAGACCAGGCTAGTGCCGAGCTTCAGCCTTGCTGTGTTCGAGGCCAGCCCACGGGCGGTTTCAGCCAGCTGTGGAAGTGAAGGCACCTGCGAAAACCCCACTCTCCCACCTGCACTGAGCATGTTCACGGCCGCATCCTGCTTCTTCAGCGCAGCGGACAGAGCAGCGTATTCTGAAGACTTGGCAATGGACGGGTTGGCCCGCGCCAATGCCTCAGCTGCAGCCATAGCGTCCGAGCCGGCCGACTTAGCCGACGCGACTGTCTGCGCCTGCGACGCAAGCGCCCTGGACAGGGTTTGGGCCGCTGCGTCAGAGTCCGTCACGCCAGACACAACGCGCTCAGCGAACCCTGCATTACCGCCCAACAGATCCGCAGGCAGCATCGACACGACTGAGCCCACACCCTCCGCAATCTGCGTCAGTATCGCGAGGTCGGCCTCCGCTAGCTGCGCAAGCTCCAGCGGCGCCTCCAGAACCTGCCCCGCGAGCCCGTCATTAATCGTTCTGGCTATCGTATAGTGCGCATCTGCGAGACGTGCCAGGTCGCGCAGCCCGTCTTCCAGCGCGGCAATCCCCTTCTCCAGCTCGTGCTGGCCCTCCGCGAGCCGCGACGCGCCGTTTTCGGCCTCCCGAACAGCCGCGTCCAGCGCAGTCGCGCCGGCGGCGAACTCCCGGAGTTGATCGACTATGTCCAACTGGGACACCAGGGGCAGCGCAGGTATTATCGACACATCGAACCCTGCCGGACTCATGTCGTCTCCCTCCAGGATCAGGGAGGCCGATGCGTCAGGTGCAGGGAATAACATCCAGTTGACCTTGAGGTCCTTTCCCGCCAGCACTGTAGTAGCTCCCGGGGCATCGATGCACCTATAAGACGGGAGCGGCACATCCGAGCTGATCTGCACGATCATCGGGACGCACACATCCGCAGAGAAAGCAACGGATGCTCCCGGTGACCCGAATGCGCCGTGTTGCAGTTTCTGGCTGCGGATTGTGGTGTTATGTAGACTGAGACGTATCTCAAGCCTGCCGGAGCTACCGACCACCTGCTCAGGGGGGACCTCCGTCCCGTTCAGGATGTACGCGGCCTTGATTGACACCGGCAGTGGTCGGCTGGACCTGCCTGAGTAGTTAATATCGGTCGTCTGTGACGGGTCAGACCCCCAAGTAAGCCCGGTCTCGCTCACTTGCGGCACTTCAGGGCCACGCAAATTCACAACATCGGTGAGATCACCGGGGTCGAATATGCTGGTCGGCCCGCCCTCGGGCGAACGGATCCAGTCCACAACAGTAGTCGACATCACCTGCCCGTCTGGCGCAAGCACTGCAAACACCGTCTCATAATCGCGAATCCGCGAAAGAGTCCCCGATCCAGCCTCCCCAGTCGCGGTTGAGGATCGAGACCCGACTGTGGCCTCAGCCAGGGCCGCAGACTGCCGCCCAATCGCCGGCCTTCCAGCAGCAATCAGGACGAGCAGCGCGCACAAGCAGAGGACCGATCTCTGTCTGGTCTTCTTCATCCGAAACACCCCAATCCCGAAAACATGACACTGCGAGGTTCGCCAACAGAGCATCAGGCATCTGTCATCCAGCATCAGGCATCAGGCCCACCGTCTGTCCCTTCAGGCCAGCCCGCAGAGGTCTTCGCCAGCACCTTCTGCACCACAAGCAGAATGGCCGGCAGCAGCACCGTGGCTACAATTGTGCTCACAATCGCGCCCCTGGCGAGCAGCACAGCAAGGTCCTTTACCGCCCTCAGGCTGGTTGACGCATACACTCCCATGATGGCTGCGAACATAGCACCTCCACTGCACAAGATGGCCGGGCCACTCTCTTCCACAGCTAGACGCATGGCGTGCGTCGGGCTGCAGGTGCTCAACTTTCCCCTGAAGGTGCTGGCCATGAGTATTGCATAATCCACAGTGGCTCCCAGCTGGATGGCGTTTATGGCGAGGCCCGAGAAGAAGAAGAGCGGAGTGTGAGTGAAATACGATATCGACTGGTTGAGCCAGATGGCGCACTGGATAGCCGCCACCAGCACAACAGGCGCGGTCAAGGAGCGAAACGCTATGGCGATAATGATGAAGATGGCCGCGACGGATACAATGTTAACCACGGATATGTCGTGTGAGGTGAGCCTCATTAGGTCGCTTGAGATGACCGGCCCACCGGTAAGGTACACCGTGGCATCCGACTCGTCGAGCACGCGCGGCATCATCTCCCGGATGTCGGCAATCAGGCTATTCGTAGCCTCGTCAGATGCCTTGCTATCGATACTCACTATGGCTGCGCTGTATTCGCCCGCCACATACCTTGATGCAACGCCCTTCGGCACGAAATCGATGGGCACAGCCGGATCGACCGCATCAGCCAGGCAGCTGGCACCAACGACTCCGCGGATACCGCGAAGAGCTGTGGTTATTCGCTGAAGTCGCCAGCCGGGCACTCCCCCTGCAACAACATACATCTCTCGTAGCCCGCTGACCACATCGCCGAACTCCTCCATGGCCGCAATCGACGGCATATCGCGGGGAAACGTGCTTTCAATGTCGTAGCTCAGGCTCATCCGCGAGGATCCGACGTATCCCAACACGAGCACCAGGAGAGCCATGGCAAACACAGGAAATCGCCTTCGCACTACCCATGAGGCCAGACCGCGAAAACTTGGAAGCAGCACAGGATGGGTCAGTCTGTCGATGACATTCTGAAGCGCTAGCACCAGGCTGGGCAGTATCACCAACGTACACACTACCGACAGCAGCACACCTCTGGCCATCAGGAGCCCCATATCCGCACCCAGTCGCACACGCATCAACGCCAGAGCTGCAAAACCTGCAGCCGTAGTGAGCGCGCTCGACAGAATTGCGTTGGCAGTCTTGACGATCGCCCGCTCCACCGCTGCTTCCGCGTCCGCGCCGTCTCGGCGAGTGCCGCCCGTGCTCGCGCCCACAACGATCTGATTGCGCTCAGCGTGAAAACTGTGCATCAGGAAGATGCAGTAGTCCATGGTCACACCCAGCTGCATGGCGGCAGCTACCGAGCTGGTCAAGTAAGACACCTTCTGGCCCAGTGCGTATGATATGGACATGTTGTAGGCATAGGCGGCGCCAATGGTGATCATGAATATGAAGGGCATAGCTGCTGAAGGCAATGTCACAATCAGCACCAGGAAGATCAGCACTGCAGCGGTCCGTATCATCTTGGGCATCTGGCTCATGCCCAGTTCCTTCATTTCGATCCCGCTGACTACCTCGCCCACAAGGTACTGGTCCTCGCCGAGCAGACGCCTCATCTGGTCTATCGCCCGCACAGTTCGGGGCGAAGAGCTGTCCTCGGCCAGACTGACCAGAAGGAATGTGATATCTCCCTCATCTCCCCTGTAGAACTGCGACACCAGTTCCTCGCCCAGGTAGTCGTGGGGGATGGTTGGATCGGCCAAGTCCGACAGCCAGAAGACTGACGATACCCCGTCTATCTTCGAAAGCCTGTCCTTAATGGAAAGGACAGCCCAGTCAGGCTGGCCTTTGACCACCACCGCCGCTCGCTCTGCATACCGGAACTCGCGATCCAGCACTTCATACCCGCGCACAGACTCCAGATTCCTGGGCAGGTACTTCAGCAGGTCGTACTCGATCGGCACGTTCAATGTGCCGTACACTGCAGGCACGAGCAAAGCAGCCGCAGCAATCAGAATTGCCGCCCGGTGTCGCACCGTGAATCGAGGAATCGAATTGACGAGGTCCAGAAGCCGAACACCCCAGCGCAAGTCGCAGCCCCGCCCTCCGCAGGTTCTGTAATGACTAATCTCGGGCCGACCGGTTTTGTACTGACCGGTCAGTACAGCCCAATTCTAGCCAGCGGAGCCTGTTCTGTCAACTGAGGGACCCGGAGTCTCGGTGACCCAAAACCTCGGCCACGCAAAACCTCAGCAACTCAGACCTCAGTAACCCAAACGCTTACCGGGCGGACGCCTCCTTCGCCCTCCTCACGACCGCCACAGCAGTGCCTGCCAGCAGAAGCACCGAACCCACCCAGAGTAGACTGGCGAAGGGTTTCACGCTTATCTCCAGCGTCACGGATTGCTGGCCGCTCTGGTTTCCTTGCACATCGTCCCCAGGCAGCAACTTGCCTATGCGAAGCACAGCCATACCGGCACCTGCATCAATCGACGTAAGCCTGAACGCCACACTCCGAGTCCCTGCAGCATCCCCGGGATTCGCAGAATCCGCAGCATCCAGATCAATGAGAGCATCTGTCTGCATTTGCCCACCCGCTGCAAAACCCAGCACTGGAGTTACAGTCCCCAATTCACGACTGGATGAAATGTCCAACACCTCGAGAGTAGCCCCAACAGCCATCACGTTTTCGCCCAGGTGCTGGCTCATATCAAACCCAACAAACTTCACAGCCAGGCCGTCAACCTCAACCTGCTCGCCCTTGTGCAACCTGACCTCCTTCGCATTGTCTGCCCATGAAGGCTCCCGAGATGCATCCTCCTGAAGCGGCGAGATGTAGAGGTCGCTGGCGATCGTACTTACTATGGCCGGATGGCGCAGCATCCCCTGATTAGTAGGGCGCATATATGGCTTTGCGGTAATCGCAGTGCCGCTTCCGGGTTTGGACACCTCCAGATTCCAGGCGACAGACGGCCGGTGACTGCCCGCAGCCTCGAATTCGTCGCGCGATACATACGCGACCCTCCAGCCAAACACCGTAAGCTCCTCGCCCGCCTGCAAGCTGATAGTTTCAGTCCGATTGTAGGCAGACGTGGCAATGACTCCGATAAGAATCAGCGCTATGCCCAGGTGAGCAACGAGACCACCCATCACCCGCAAACTCATACGCGCCCGTATGCGCTTGACCAGCACAACTAAGTTGCCTGCTAAAGCCATGAATGCTGCAAACAGGAAGAGGACGAACCACACGCCGGTGGCTCCGAGCAGCACCGCAACCACGGTGAGCACAATGGCCGCAACAGCCGGGATCAGCATCGCCTTACCGACCTGCGCGAGTGTCGAAGCGCCATAGGCCAAATGGGGGCAAACCGCAACTGTCAGCATTAGCATGAATCCCAGCGGGGCGTTGGTCATATTATAGAACGCCTGTCCTACAGAAGACGGATTCCCCGAAAAGCTTGTGAGCAGCGGGGTGCTGGTCCCGAGCGAGACAATTGCTGCTGATGCCACAAACAGCAGAGCCGTGAGGAAAAAGGCGAAATCCCGCGACACGGTCTGGTCATATGGTTCTCTGTAATTGCGCTTTGAGGTCATACTCCGCCAGCGCCACACAAGCATCCAGAGTGACAATGTTGCGAAGAGCACACACGCGGCAACCAGGTAGGACGACAGCCCCAGGCTGGCAAAGGAGTGGACTGAGAAGTCCGAGAGCACTCCGCTACGAGTGAGGAATGTTGCGTAAACGATGAGCAGAAACGAGACTATGGCCAACACAATGTTAGTCCTCACCATCTTGCCCCGCTCACGCTGCACTATGAGGGTGTGCATCAAAGCCGCCCCAGCAAGCCACGGAACCAGCGACGCGTTTTCCACCGGGTCCCAACCCCAGTATCCTCCCCATCCTAGCGTGGCGTAGGCCCACTTAGCTCCAATGATGATGCCGGCGCCCAGAAAGAGCCAGGCCGCAACCGTCCAGGCCAATGCGGGTTTCGCCCATTCCGAGTACTCGTCCCGCGCAAGTGCACTGATGGCATATGCAAATGGAACCGCGTATAGCGCATACCCAATGAAGACTATGGGGGGGTGTATCACCATCCACGGATCTTGCAGCAGAGGGTTCAGGCCAGCGCCGTCTGCAGGCACTGCAGGCAGCAAGCGAAATGGGGTGGCCCTGAGCAGCAGGACCATCAGTACCACATGCACTAGCACGTAGAACCGCATCACAGAGGCCTCTGCCCCTGCGGACACTACTGCATCAGGCACTGCCGATGATGAGTACGACGAAGCCCCTGTGTTTGCTGGGATTCGGGCGCCTGCAGCGGTGTGACTGGCGCTGGCGGCCAGTATCAGTCCGATGGCTCCCGAGATCGCAGCCCACAGCAGGAACGTTCCTTCCTGACCGGCCCAGAACCCGGATACGAGGTAGAAGGCAGATAATCCTCTTGAAGAGTAGCTGGCAACATAGGCAAGACGGAAATCGTGTTTGAGAAATGCCGAGAACAGTGCCGCTGAGGCCGCCAGAAGCAGTATGAACTCAACTGCAAACAAGCCGCGTGCCAACCGCGATCGCCTCTCGCGCATAGCCGCTGTGCGCGCGCTGCTTGACATAAAGTAGAACACAAGAGAGAAACATGATGCAACAAAAGCGCCGATTAGCGCATAATTCCAGCTGCTATAGGTAGTCAAGTAACGCTTCCTCCTCTCAATACCACGTCTGCCGCTGATTATATCGTTATCGCGGACCAGTGTAAACGTGAAGGCAACCCGCAACGGCAGACTGCAACATGCAATGATTGACAGAAGCATCAGCTTTCGATATCATCCAATCGATGAGCAACTACAAGTTCAAAGCACTACGTACAAGCACGCCTGATCAGTCAAGTCTTCCACTTATGAACACGGCCTTGCAGGCTCATCTTCGAAGATCGCATTTTGTCTCACACAACGATACGCGAGACACAAGACGGCCTGAGAAGGAGGGCAGAGTGCCGCTTTGCGAGTAGTTCCAGAATGGCGGCACGTTGCATGTGAACTCAAAGGACCAGATCATACTGGCGCTTGATGTTGATACCGAGGAAGAAGCGTTGTCCCTCGCAAATAGGCTTTCCGGGCACGTTGGCGCCTTCAAAGTCAGCCTTCGTCTGTTCAGCATAGCAGGGCCCCAAATCGTAGGCAGACTACAGGAGATGGGGCAGGTATTCATAGATCTTAAGCTTCACGATATCCCCAGCACAGTAGCGGCTGCCGGTCGCGCCCTGACACGGCTGGGATGCAGTATGCTCACCGCGCATGCCGCCGGGGGAACGGTAATGTTGAGAGAATTGGCCAATGCTGTCTCCGAAGAGTCGCGCAAAACCAGCAAACCGGCCCCAACGGTTCTTGCGGTGACGGTGCTGACCAGCATAAACCAGCGTCAACTTGAGGAAGACATGCTGATTAGCAACATGCTCGTGCGTGATGCGGCCATGCGCTTCGCTAGCAGAGCCCAGAGTGCCGGGGTTGGCGGGGTGATATGCTCGGCCAGCGAAATAGCTGCTGTGCGTGCAACCTGCGGGCAGGATTTCAAAATAGTGACCTCCGGAATCCGCCCTACATGGTATGGTTCCAACGATCAAAAACGAATAAACACCCCCTACGAAGCGATCAAGCGCGGCGCGGACTATGTCGTAATCGGGCGCCCCATCACACGAGCACCTCACCCAGTTGCGGCCGCGCATGCCATCGCAGAGGAGATAGAATCTGCGCTCACGGGGTTTGAGATCTGATACAGCCTGGTGTATCCGCGTAACATCTGATGCGACCTGGCTCCATCCGTGTAATAACTGATGGGACCTGGCGCATTCAAGTAACAGTTCTGAGCCCAATCGCAGCAGCAAAATGTGGAGGGAGGAAGGACTTGCCGGGGCAATGCAGTGTGCTGAGGCTCCAGAGATGCTGCATTTGACTGCGGGCAGCCCAAATGTGATGGAATCAACACTCAGACTAGTCGCAGAGCTTATGGAGCTATCGGCTATCACCGCTCCCAAAGCGGGAGGCAAAGACTACATCGTCACGAAGGTCATAGCAGGAGATGAACTCAACACCCTTGCGGATGCGATGGTGCAATATGGTCAGCAGAGCGGCAAGCGCAATTTCGACCGCGACGCGGCTGGTGTAAAAGCAGCTGGAGCTGTGCTTTTAGTCGGGATCAAGGACGCCAGGCCCTTGTCGCTCAACTGCGGCGCATGTGGTTATGCCAAATGCGCCGACCTACCAGAGCCGCAGGAGGGGCCTGAGTTCACTGGGCCTTACTGTGCCTGGAGGTTTATAGATCTTGGCATCGCGGTATCGTCAGCTGTAAAAACGGCATCCATCCACAACGTAGACAACCGAATCATGTACCGCATTGGCCCCGTTGCCCGCAAAATCGGCCTTATAGACGCGAATGTAGCACTCGGAGTGCCACTGTCGGCGACCGGGAAAAACATATACTTCGATCGCTAATCACAAACACACAAACACAGCACAGCCAGCCCCGACCTGGAAGCAGATTCCTGCAATACCGGGATCCAATCAGGAACCGGATTCCAGTTTGCGTCCGGAATCCGGTTCCAACTCATCATGTTGCGCGCACAGCAAAAGCAGTCATAGCATATGCAGATCATCGCAGATCAGGCTGTTTGGGGCTATTCGGGGTGCGGAAAGGAGTTGTACAGGATCACCGGAACAGCTTTGTTGAGCATTATCGCCCCTGATTTCGCAATATTGCATTTCACTGCTTTTACCTCCACCCCAGCTCCAGCCGCCGTGCGTAATGCCTCTGTAAACTCGGGGTCCATTATTGCATTCGGCGCGAAGTATTCAGCATCCTTACGCTGTATCACGAATATCACCATCGCGCGGAAGCCCTGCGAAACCGCTGTTGCGAGCTCCCGCATGTGCCTTGCTCCGCGTGCAGTAGGCGCATCGGGGAATAGCGCGGCATTACCCTGTATGAGTGTGACAGATTTGACTTCCACGAAGCAGTCCGGAGCTTTTGCAGCAGGTACCGCATTCGATTCATCTGCGTTTCCAGTGGACAAACGAAAGTCAAACCTGCTACTACCATACATTGACTCCCTCGTTATTCGTCTATATTCACGTAACTCTTCAAAGAACCCTGACTTCAGGGCTGAGTATATCAACTCGTTGGGCACTCTTGAATCCACGGAGACCAAAATGCCATTATGCTCCACCAGAACCAAGTCGTATTCGGTCTTCCTCGGCGTACGCATACTGTCGCGCTGCGCTCTACTCAGATACACAATTGCACCTGGAAACAGCAGTTCCTCCAGTCTCCCGGGATCAGCTATGTGAGCCCTGACTACACCCAGTTCAGCCTCATCTTCAGCCTCATCTGTGCAGGCCCCCCGGATGTCCGAATCCGAACGTGCAATCGCCAAAAACCGGTTGGGCCTGACAATTAATGTTGCCCGAATTAGGCTGCCAGTCCGATGATAAATCGGCACATCTGCGTGTTCCATCTCCATCTACTGCTAACACACCTCTTGTAATGTCTTAGTGCCCCGAAACAGGCTGCTTCACCACGTATTTGCGCACGAAAGCCGCCGCGTTTTCCGCTGCGTCAGGGTGCACCCAGAAATCCGGGTAATACCCAACCCCATCCAGATTACGCAACTGCTCATCCATCCATATCATCGTAGGTATCCTTACATCAATCCCAGAGTATGGCAATCTGAGCAACCCTGCATTGCCTGTAAGCAGCGCACCACCTGTATTCGTGCCTATCAGCACCACGTTATGCATGCTGCGCAAACATCGAATCAGTGCTTCAGCCGCGCTTGCCGTTTTGCCATCTATCAGTACCAGTATGACCGGCGTATCCTGCACGTATCTGCCTGCAGAGACGGATATGTTCCATCCGGGCACATCAGGGTCCATCAGGTTATCGCGTTCCTTCCTGATTCTAATAAGCCAGTCAGTGCTGCTATTAGCCTCTATCTGCTGGTTCATCTGCAGTGCCAAGGCGGTATCAGTCAATAAGCTGGCAGTCATAAGGAACGGACCCGTATCCGTTGTCGCAATGCGCCTGCAGAACTCCTGTCCATACTGGATTGCGCCTCCCGGATTCGACCGCAGATCAAGCAGTATGAGATCCTTCTGCTCCAGGATTCCTGCATCTCGAACGAATGCGCTCAGGTCTTCGGCGGTTTCGGGCGATGTTCTGAAAGTCCTGCATATCGCCATCGGCAGTCCTTCGAACTCGATCAGCTCATATGCCTTCTCATTGCTATGCTGCACTCCATCAGCAGGCATCAGCCAGGCCATCTCGGCTATCCCGCTCTCAAATTCCAGCTCAAGCAATGTAGCCTGATGCCGCTCCGAGGTTACCACGCCAAGTATGTACACAATATCTCCATCCGCACTAATGGACGGTTTCAGGTATTCAGACGGCGCTTCGTTATTCACAGCCACAACGCGTCGTCCATCCAAGTCATGGTACGATCCGTCAGCTGACAGTGTGAACTCGCAATGCGGGCAGAATCGAAAACGCATATGCTCACATAGCGACCTGCTGCCGAAAACCAGGTGCGAGTCCTGAACGAAACCCAAATACCTCGCTATTGTGTCTGAGTACCGCCAATTGGGGATCGTATCGTAATATGAGGCTAATTCGGCGATCTCGCGCAGGATTGCATCCTTAGCAGCGCAAAATGCTGCATCCCCGCCGAAGAACTGGTACCCGGCATAGCCGAGCCTGAGCGCGCCAAACAGCAACTCCACCTCTTCGGCAGCGTGCTCCGGGCTTACCTCCCAGCCGTCTGGACTACTATCAGCGTCTGAATTCGATATGTAAATCCTTGCAGGCAGGCGCAGTAAGTCGGCTGTCTCGTCTGATAGATCCGAGTAATGATAGAGCAACTCGCGGAAGCGCTCCAGCTGATTCTCGGAGACCTCAAGTCTGGGCAGCCTATTCGCGTCCACAATGGCTCTGGCTTCAGGCAGAAGCACCAAACGCGTCTCGCCATGCTCTGCATCAGCGAGCGCTCCGATCAGAACTGCAAATAGCAGTGCAGACACAAAACACAGAACGCACAAAGCATACGGAGCGCGTCGCACGCACAGTCTGCGTAATCGGCGCAATCCGCGCAATCGGGCTATAAGGGGACTCATATCATCACCTCCCTGACGGCATAGCGCTCATCTCGAGCTAAGGCTCATAAGTGCTGCTCTCCAGTTCATCCGCCCATTCCGCCATCCGCGCAATCCGCGCCTGAAGCAGTTCCTCTGTAAGGCCGGCAAACGCCCCGCAGCATAATCCCTCACCCCGCCAATC